>NZ_JASNGB010000080.1 GCF_030271215.1 Deinococcus rhizophilus
CTCCCTGCTCCTCACCCCAACTCCCTGAAACCCAGGATGAGCCTCCGTCCAATACGTTCTCAAGCCGGGAGCACGCCGATCCAGGAGCTCCTTTCCCGGCAACCGTTTTTGCCTGCTCACGCTACTCGGATTGAACAGTCTCTGGTCGAACAGTGACGAAAACGGTTCAAGCGGAATCCATGTCAGGCGTTCGCCAGCGGCGCGTAGGCGACCGCGCCCTCGCTGAGTGGGCTGGGAGGCCGCCCCGCGCGGAGAGCCGCCGCGCCCGCCAGCGCGATCATCGCGCCGTTGTCGGTGTTCAGGCCCTGGCCGGGAAAGACGGCGCGGACCGGGCTGGCCGCGAACGCTTCCCGCAGGGCCCGGTTGGCCGCCACCCCGCCCGACACCACCACCGTGTTCCGGCCGTACGCCTGCGCCGCCCGCAGGGTCGTGCCCAGCAGGAAGTTCACCGCCGCCCGCTCGAACCCCGCCGCGAGGTCCTCGGGGTTCGCGCCCGCGCGGTGGGCCAGCAGCGCCGCCGTCTTCAGGCCGCTGAAGGAGAAGTCAAAGCCCTTTTGCCCCTTCAGCGGCTCCTTGAAGGGCACCGCGTCGGGGTCGCCGCGCCGGGCGGCCTCGCTGATCGCCGGGCCGCCAGGGTAGCCCAGGCCCGCGAGCCGGGCGACCTTATCGAAAGCCTCGCCCGCCGCGTCGTCGCGGGTGGCCCCGACGAGGACATATTCACCTTCGCGCGGCACGTCGAACAGGTGGGTGTGCCCGCCCGACACCACCAGCGCGAGGTAGGGTGGGCGCAACTCGGCCTCCGACGCGGCCGCGTAGATGTGGCCTTCGAGGTGATGGGCGGCGTGGAACGGCACGCCCAGCGCCTGCGCCAGCCCCTTGCCGTACATCAGCCCGACGAGGAGGGCCCCCACCAGACCGGGGCCGGAGGTCGCCGCGACCACGTCCACGTCCTGCACCGTCAACCCGGCTTCCGCCAGCGCGTCCCCGGTCACCGCGTCGATGCGCTCCACATGCTCGCGGCTGGCGAGTTCGGGCATCACGCCGCCGTAGTTCGCATGGACGGTCTGCGACCAGACCCGGTTGGCGAGCACGCGCACGCCGCCGTCCGGCGCGAGTTCGACCACCCCCACCCCCGTGTCGTCGCAGGAGGTGTCGATGCCGAGGATGCGGGCCGGAGCGGGGCGGGCGTTCATCGCGGGGGAGGATAGCAGGGGGAGGCCAGATGGACGGGGCATGGGGGCACGGAAGCGGCTAGGGTAGGGCCATCTCAAGGAGACCTCTGCCCATGCGTTTGCGCTGACCCCTCCAGACCGGACCCACGGCCCGCCCCCACACGGCGCGGTGCCTTCCCCCTTGTCCCTGGAGGATTTGCACATGCACTGGTCCCACACCTTTTACGAACAGCAAGACCGCCTGACGGGCTACTACAGCAAGCCCATCCACCCCTTTCACACCGGGCTTGCCGCGCGGGTCACCGCCCACCGGGGGCAGCCAGGCACGCTGCTGGAACTCGGCGCGGGCGGGGGGCAGTTCGCCACCGCCGCTGCTCTGGCAGGGCACACGGTCACGGCGCTCGACCTGTACGCGCGGGGGGGCGAGCACACGCGCAGGCTGGCGGCAGAGCATGGAGTCACGGTGCGGGCACGGACGGCGGATTTCTATACCGCCGATCCTGACGGCCCCTTTGACGCGGTGTGTTACTGGGACGGCTTCGGCATTGGGGAGGACGCCGACCAGCGGTTCCTGCTCTCGCGGGTGGCCCGCTGGCTGACGGCGAGCGCGGCGGCTTACGTGGACGTGTATACCCCCTGGTACTGGGCGCACCACGCGGGCTTTACCCAGCGCACGGAGGGCTATGTCCAGACCTACGGCTTCGACGCGGACGGATGCCGGATGCTGGACACCTACGCGCCTGCCGGCGGAGACCCCCTCACCCAGTCTCTGCGCTGCTACAGCCCCGCCGACCTGCGCGGGCTGCTGCCGGGCACCGGGCTGACGCTGGCGGAGGTCTGGTCAGGCGGAGCCTACGACCCACGGGCAGGCGTCTACGACCCGCAGGTGGAGCTGGGCAAGTGCATGAGCTATGTGGCGGTGCTGCGCCGGGCCTGACCCCGCCTACCACCTCCGCAGGTCGTATCCCGCTTCCTCGGCGAGCAGCCACAGCGAGCGCCCCTGCCGGGCAGCCTCGGCCTGGGCGTCGAGCAGCACCCCCTCGAGTTGCGGGCCAAGCTGGCGTTGCCGGGTACGGAAGGCGGCGTAGTCGGTGAGCAGGATGGCGAAGCGCTCCGGCCGCGCCTCCGGGTCGGTGAGCACGTCGTAAAGGGCGTCCCAGTTGCGTCCGAACGTCTCGGTGAGGGCCAGACCGCGCAGGAAGGCCAGCATCAGGCTGTCCCTGTCACGGACCTCCGAGAAATCGACCTCGCGCAGCGCCACCTGATGCCCTGCCGCCAGGATGCGCGGGTCGTGCGGGGCGGTCTGGATGCCCTGGGGCGACTCCTGAAAGACGTTGATCACGGGGCGATCCGCCGGAACGAGGAGTAGTGGTCGGCGGTGTAGTAGCACTCGGCGGTGGGCGGCTCGCGGTCCGCGCAGACGATGCGCCGCGCTCCCCGGTCGTCCTCGCCGGGGGTGGGCACGGTGTACTCGCGGTAGGTGCCCTGGGGCTGCCGGGGCAGCAATCGCTCGCGGTTGCCGAACACGCTGCCGTCCTTGCGGTACGGGAAGGGGCCGTCCGAGGCGATCAGGCCGAGCGTCTGCCGCCCCTCGTGCGGCAGCTCCCCGGCCCCGATCCAGGGCAGGCCGCTGACCGGGTCACGGGCGGGCCGGGCCGGGGCGGACGCGCGGGTCTCGGCGGCCACCGGCTCCCCTCCCGTCTGCGGGCCGGAGGCGGGCACGTCGCAACCGCCCAGCACGGCGGCGACCAGCAGGGCACCCAGGGGCAGAAAACGGCGCAGGCTCACGCCCCGGAGTGTAGGGCAGGGCCGCCCTGCGGTCCCTTGAGTGTTCCCTGGTCGTCCAGCCAGGCCAGCAGGTCGGGAAGGAGGGGGGTCAGCCCCTTGTACGCGACCTGTTCGGGCGTCATCGAGCGCAGCGCGGCGGCCAGCGTCCGGGCCTGCTCCGGGGTGGCGACGGCTTCCCGCAGCGGATACACGCAGGGCCGGATGGTGAACAGCGCCCCGTGCGCCGCCGGAAAGCCCGTCAGTGTCTGCCGCTCGACCCGCAGGAAGGCGCGGCCGGGGTCAAAGCGCGTCTCCCCTGCCCGGTCCTCGCCCGGCGGCGCGGCGGGGTGGTGGTCGAGGCGGTCACTCATCGCGACGCCCCAGGCAAAGCGCACGAACGGGCCACGGGCGATGACGGCCTCCACCAGTCGGGGCGCGGTGGCATTCAGCGGCCCGCTTCCGGCGACCGGGGCATGGACGGCCACGAAATCCCGCCCCAGCTTGCCCCGCGGGTCCCAGTGCTGCGGCGAGAGGACGTGCGCGGCGGCCAGCCAGTCGCGGCCTCCCTCCGGAGCGCGGGCGATCACGGCGAGGTCCTCGGGGGCGTTCAGGCCCAGGAAGTCCAGCGCCGTCAGCGGCGTGACCCCGGCGACCAGGGAGGCCAGCGGAGCGCCGAACCGCGCCAGCGCCTCCACACTCCCCCACCGCAGGCCCAGGTCGGCCCCCCAGCCCAGCGCCCGGTTGGTGAAGCGCCGCCCGTCCCAGGTCATCACGCCCCCGCTCTCGGCGGCGAGGGCGCGGGCGACGAACTCCAGCGCAGCCTCCCGCAGCTCCGGCATCAGCCCGGCCTCCCCCCCGTACTCGTGCGCGGCGCGGCGGTGCGCGGCGACCTTACTGGCGACGAAGTGGGCGTAGTCGCGGTCGAGGGCGAAGGTGTGGCCCTCAGCCTGCCCGTCCTCCCGCCAGGGGATCGGCTGTGCGCCCAGCCGGAACAGGCCCGCCGACACGCGGTACACGCCCTCCAGGTAGGGACGGTAGACGGTCGGCGGCTGGGGGAACACGCCCCGATTGTGCTACAGCCGTCCGGCCCCCACCAGCAGCAGGATGATCACGCCCACGATCACCCGGTACACCGCGAAGCCCTTGAAGTTGTTGGTGGAGACGAACTTCAGCAGCCAGCCGATGGCGAGGTAGGCCACCGCAAAGGAGGTCGCCGCGCCCAGCAGCACGTTGGGCAGGCCGATCTCCCCGAAGATCACCTCGCGGTCCTGAATCAGGTTGAGCAGGGCCGCGCCGCCCAGGGTGGGCACCCCCAGGTAGAAGCTGAACCTGGTCGCGGTGGGGCGGTCGAGGCCCAGCACCATGCCGCCGAGAATCGAGCTCGCAGAGCGGGAAAAGCCCGGCCACAGCAGCGCGAGGCATTGCAGCACGCCGATCAGCAGCGACTTGCGGACGCCGATCTGCTCGATGGAATGCACCGCAGGGTCCACCCGGCGGCTCTCGATCAGCCAGATCAGCACGCCGCCCACGATCAGCGCCCACGCGACCACGGTCGGGTTGAACAGGTTCGCCTGAATCAGGTCCCCGAACAGCAGGCCCAGCACCACTGCCGGAATGGTCGCCACGACGACGCCCGTCCACAGCGTCTGCTGCTCGCGGTCGCGCCCGATGTCGCGCACCTTCAGGAAATCCCGCCAGTAGTACACCAGCACGCTCAGGATCGCGCCGCCCTGAATGACGACCTCGAAGGCGTCCTTGACCTCCTTGGGCCACGGCACCCCCATCAGGTTCCCGGTCAGGATCAGGTGCCCGGTCGAGCTGATCGGCAAAAATTCGGTGATCCCCTCGACGATCCCGTAAATGATGGCGTAAAACCAGTCCATGTCGGGGCGGAGCCTAACACCTGGGGCGGGGGCAGGCGCGTCCGCCGAAAGTCGCCTCCTCTCGCCGTGGGTGCGGCGCTGGGGCCTCACGCCCGACGGCGGGCCCATCCACACCCCCAGCAGCGACCTCCTGCCCGTGCGCTTTGCGGGAGGGCCCGCCATGCTCAAGGTCGCGCGGGTGGAGGAAGAGAAGGTCGGCCACCGCCTGATGGTCTGGCTGGGGGGCGAGGGGGCGGCGCGGGCCTTGCGCCACGACGGGGCGGCCCTGCTGCTGGAGCGGGTCGAGGGCGACCTCTCCCTGACGGAGATGGTGCAGGGGGGAGAGGACGACGAGGCCAGCCGGGTGCTGTGCGGAGTGGTCCGTGAGCTGCACGCGGCCCGCCCCCAGCCCTGGCCCGAGCTGACGCCCCTGACCCGCTGGTTCCGCTCGCTGGAAGCCGCCGCGCCTGCCCACGGCGGCCCTCTGACCCTTGCGCTGGAGACGGCCCGGCAGCTTCTCGCCCGGCCGCAGGACGTGCGGCCCCTGCACGGCGACCTTCACCACGGCAACGTCCTGCACAGCCGCGAGCGAGGCTGGCTGGCAATCGACCCCAAGGGGCTGATCGGGGAGCGGGGCTTCGAGTACGCGAACATTTTCTGCAACCCTGACCTGGAGATCGCCACGGGGCCTGGACGGCTGGCCCGGCAGGCGCAGATCGTCTCGGAGGCGGCCGGGCTGGAGCGCCCGCGCCTGCTGCGCTGGATTCTGGCCTACGCGGGACTGTCCGCCGCGTGGTGGCTGGAAGACGGCAGGACAGGCGAGGCGCAGTCCGCGCTGGAGGTCGCGCGAATCGCGGCGGCCGAGCTCAGCGCCTGATCATCTGCTACACTTCCCGTTTGGGTGCCCCCGTGACCCCTGTCCCCGCGCGCTGGAACGTCGCGCATGGGCCTGGCCGAAGGAACGTCCCCGGGACGGAAGGCTGGCACGAGGACGGCAAACTTTTTCCCACCAACGTTCAGGAGTCTCCATGTCGTACATCTCCATGAAGCAGCTTCTCGAAGCGGGCGTGCACTTCGGGCACGAGACCAAGCGCTGGAACCCCAAGTTCAAGCGCTTCATCTTCGCCGAGCGCAACGGCATCTTCATCATCGACCTGCAAAAGACCCTCAAGCAGATCGACCGCTCCTTTGACTACATCAAGGACCTTTCCGAGCGCGGCGGCACCATCCTGTTCGTCGGCACCAAGAAGCAGGCGCAGGAGATCGTGGAACTCGAGGCCCGCCGCACCGGGATGCCCTTCGTGACCAGCCGCTGGCTCGGCGGGATGCTCACCAACTTCAAGACCATGCGGACGCGCATCGACCGCCTGAACGAACTCGACGAGCTGTTCGAGTCCGGGCGCATCAACGACCGCCCCAAGGCCGAGCGCATCCAGCTGGGCTCCGAGCGCGAGCGGCTGCTGCGCTTTGTGGGCGGCATCCGCAAGATGACCCGCCTGCCCGACGCGATCTTTGTGGTGGACCCCACCAAGGAAGTCATCGCCGTGCAGGAGGCCAACAAGCTCGGGATTCCCGTGATCGCGCTGGCCGACACCGACTCTGACCCCGACGTGATCGACTACATCGTGCCCGGCAACGACGACGCGATCCGCAGCATCCAGCTGATCACCCACCGCATCGGCGACCTGATGGTCGAGGCGCGCGGCGGCGGCGAGGACGTCAGCGGCGAGCGCGTGGAAGGCGGCAACGCCGACATCGAGGCGGCCGAGCAGGGGGAAGAGGGCGACACCGCTCAGCTCACCTCCAGCCAGGGCCGCGCGGGCTGAGCCGCAGCCCCACCGCAACGCCGGGGGCGGTTCGGAGCAGGGCTTCGGCCCGCCCCCTTCTCACACCAGCAGGTCCACTCCCAGGAGGTTTCTCACCATGATGGAATCGATCAAGAAGCTGCGCGAACTCACCGGCGCGGGCATGATGGACGTGAAAAAGGCCCTCAGCGACGCGGGCAACGACGAGGACAAGGCGGTCGCCCTGCTGCGCGAGCGCGGCATCGTGAAGGCCGCCAAGAAGGCCGACCGCGAGGCCAAGGAGGGCCTGGTGCGCTTCGTGGTGGACGGCAACCGCGCCGCCATCGTGGAGGTGAACTCGGAGACCGACTTCGTGGCCCGCAACGCGGACTTCCAGGCACTCGTCGAGAGCCTCGCGCAGGCCGCGCTGAAGGCCGGGACCAACGACGTGGAGGAGTTCAAGAACTTCGCGCTGGAAGGCGGCGACACGGTCGGCAACGCGGTCGCGGCGGCGGCGGGCCGGATCGGGGAGAACCTGGTACTCAACCGCGTGGCCTATGTCGAGGGCGACATGGTCGCCGGGTACGTGCACTCCAACGGCAAGATCGGCGTGCTGGTCGACCTCGCGGGGGGCGACACCCAGAAGGCCAAGGACGTGGCGCTGCACGTGGCGGCCGAGCGTCCCCAGTACCTCAGCCGTGACGAGGTCAACGGGGACGACATCGAGAAGGAGCGCGAGATCCTGACCAACAAGGCGCTCAACGAGGGCAAGCCCCAGCAGATCGTGGACAAGATCGTCTCCGGGCAGATCGGCAAGTTCTACGAGGAGAAGGTGCTGCCCGAGCAGAAGTTCGTCAAGGACCAGAGCGTCACGGTCTCGAAGTACCTGGACGGTGCCCAGATCAAGCGCTTCGTGCGCTTCGAGATCGGCGCGTAAAGGTGACCGGGGGCGGCGAACACAGCCGCCCTTTTGCTGCACCCTTTCACGGGCCGCTTCTGCTGCTTTTGCCTCCCGACGCCCAGCGGCCCTTCCCGGCCCGGCTGGGCGTTTTGCTGGGCTCCCCTTCCCCCCTGAGGTTCATCTATGTTCAAACGCGTTTTGCTCAAGCTGTCCGGTGAGTTTCTGGCCGGAGAGTCCGGCTTCGGCATCAACTCCGACGAGGCGTCGGCGCTCGCCCGGCTGATCGTGGAGGCCCGTGCCGGGACGGACGTGGAACTCGCCATCGTGATCGGGGGCGGCAACCTGTGGCGCGGCGCCCGCAACGGAGCGGGCATGGACGCCGCGACCGCCGACTACATCGGGATGCTGGGCACCGTGATGAACGCGATGGCCCTGCAAGACGCGATGGAGCGGGCCGGACAGCCCACCCGCGTGATGTCGGCCATCCAGATGCAGGCCGTGGCCGAGCCGTATATCCGCCGCCGGGCGATGCGCCACCTCGAAAAGGGCCGGGTGGTGATTTTCGGGGGCGGCAACGGGGCGCCCTTCTTCACCACCGACACCACCTCCACCCTGCGGGCGCTGGAAATCGGCGCCGAGGTCGTCCTGATGGCGAAGAACAAGGTGGACGGCGTGTACGACAAAGACCCCCGCAAGCACGGGGACGCCCGCCGCTTCGACGAACTGACCCATCAGGACGTGGTCGAGCAGCGGCTGGAGGTCATGGACGCCACCGCGATCACCCTGTGTATGGACCGGGGGCTGCCCATCGTGGTGTTCGACCTGTTCGGGGAAGGCAACCTCGCCCGGCTGTTTCAGGGCGAGCGGGTCGGCACCCTGATTCAGAGCGCCTGAGCGGCCGCGGCGCAGTCACCGCTTTTTCACGGACGGCACCGCTGGCGCTCCCTCCCGGTACAATCCCCCGCAAAGGAGACTTTCCCCATGGCAGACATGAAATCCATCCAGGCCGACACCCGCGAGCGTATGGGCAAGGCGATTGAAGCGCTGGAAAACAACCTCTCGGTCCTGCGGACGGGCCGCGCCAACCCCGGCATCCTGAAAAAGGTGCTGGTGGACTACTACGGCTCGACCATGCCCATCGATCAGGTGGCGAGCATCACCACGCCCGACGCCCGCACGCTGGTCATCACGCCGTGGGACCGTGGGGCCCTGAACCCCATCGAGAAGGCGATCCGCGACAGCGACCTGGGCCTGAACCCCAACAACAAGGGCGACACCATCTTCATCAGCCTGCCCATGCTGACCGAGGAGCGCCGCAAGGACCTCGTCAAGAACGCCAAAAACTACGCGGAAGATGCCCGCGTGGCCGTCCGCAACCTCCGCAAGCAGGCGATGGACGAGGTCAAGAAGATCGAGGGCGTCGGCGAGGACGACATCAAGCGCGGCGAGGCCGACATCCAGAAGATTACCGACGATTTCGTCGCGCGGGTGGACAGCACCTTCCACAAGAAGGAGCAGGAAATCCTCGGGTGAGCGGCTCAGGGCCGGTGGCGTGGGGCGTGTGGAGGGCCGGGTGGCTCCGCGCCCCACGCCCTGAGCGGCGAGCCTGCCGGGAGCGGCCATGGAATCGCTGAGCACCCGCGTCCTCACCTCGGTGGTGGGGTTCGCGGCGGTCAGCCTGGTCGTGTGGATCGGGTGGGTGGCGCTGCTGCCTGCCCTGGTCGTGCTGTCGGTGATGGGCCTCTTCGAATACATCCGGATGCTCGACCGCAACGATATCGACGTGCGGCGGGTGTCGCTGGGGGTGTTCGGGGCGGCGATCATCGTGGCGAGCCTGCCGATGATTCCGGCGCCGCCGTGGGAGGGCGGCTCGTGGCGCGAGGTCGTGCTGACGGCCGCGCTGGGCTACCTGCTGGTCATGGAGGTGATGCGCCCCGGCGAGCGCCCGCTGGAGCGGGTGGTGTATTCCCTGTTCGGGCTGCTGTACATCCCCTGGCTGCTGGGGTATTTCCTGCTGCTGCGCTACACCCCCGACGGCGAGGCGGGCCTGCTGTACTTCGCGCTGCCGCTGCTGGCGACCTTCGCGGCGGATATCGGCGGCTACTTCGGCGGCCACTTCTTTGGGCGGCGCAAGCTGGCCCCCGAGGTCAGCCCCGGCAAGACGGTGGAAGGCGCCCTGGGCGGGCTGGCCTTCAGCTTCGTGATCGTGCTGCTGATGACCCAGCTCACCCAGATCGGCTCGCCGCTCGACGCCCTGCTGCTCTCGCTGCTGGTGGCAAGTGCCTCGCAACTGGGGGACCTGTCGGAAAGCCTGATCAAGCGGGCGCTCAAGACCAAGGACTCGGGCAGCAGCCTGCCGGGGCACGGCGGCTTTCTCGACCGCCTCGACTCGCTGCTGTTCGCGGTTCCGGCGACGTACCTGTTTCTGACCATCAGCCTGTTTCCACGGTAAGACGGTAAGAGCGTGGAGTGCGGAACGTGGACCGTGGTGGGGAGCGCCCCTCCCACGGTCCACGGTCCACGTTCCACGACCTACGTTCTCCCCGCCCGCCGTGCGCCATGCTGTCCGGGTGAAGCTCACGGTTCTGGGCAGTACGGGAAGCATCGGCACGCAGACGCTGGACGTGGCGCGGGAGCGCGGCTGGCGGGTGGGTGCGCTGGCGGCGGGGCGCAATCTGGAACTGCTGGAAGCGCAGGTGCGCGAGTTCGGCCCGGAGGTGGTGAGTGTGGCAGAGGAGGTCTACGCGCAGGCCCAGGAGCGTTTTGCTGGCCTGCGGGTCATCGCGGACCCGGCCGAACTCGCCACCCTGCCCGCCGACGTGGTCGTCAATGCCATGAGCGGGCTGCCCGGCCTCTCCCCCACCCGCGCGGCGCTGGAGGCGGGGCGGGCGGTCGCGCTGGCGACGAAGGAAGCGATGGTCACGGCGGCGGACCTGATCTGGGAGGCGGCGCGGCGCGGGGGCGGGCGGCTGGTCCCGGTCGACTCCGAGCACACGGGCGTCTTTCAATGCCTGACCGGGGATCATCTGGACGATGTGGCCGAGCTGATTCTCACGGCGTCGGGCGGTCCCTTCCGCGACGGCCCGGCCGACCTGAGCGGGGTCACGCCCGCAGAGGCGCTGAGACATCCCTCGTGGAGCATGGGCCAGAAGATCACGGTCGACTCGGCCACCCTGATGAACAAGGGGCTGGAGGTCATGGAGTGCGCCGCGCTGTACGGGCTGCCGCTGTCGAAGGTGGGCGTGGTCGTCCATCCGCAGAGCGTGCTGCACGCGGCGGTGCGCTTCCGGGACGGCAGCCTCAAGGGGCAGTTCGGTCCCACCGATATGCGGCTGGCCATCGCCTACGCGATTGACGCGGCGCCCACGGGCATGACCCGCCCCGGCGACGTGCAGGGCGCCCGGCGCGGGCCGGAGGTGGCGGGGCACCGGGGCTGGCCGCTGACCGGAACCTGGGAGTTCCGCGAGCCGGATCACGCCCGCTTTCCCTGCCTGGGCCTCGCCTACCGGGCGGGAGAGGCCGGGGGGCTGCTGCCCGCCGCCCTGAATGCCGCCGACGAGGTGGCCGTGCCCGCCTTCCTGGCCGGGCAGATCGGCTTTACCGACATTCCCCGGCTGATCGAGCGGGTGCTGGACGAGACGCCGCAGGGCGAACTGGGCTGGGAGGGGCTGGAGGAGACGACCCGCTGGGCCACGGCACGGGCGCGGGAGCTGGCGGCGGGGGCGGGGGCGTGAACGTGATCCAGAGCATCGCGGCGGCCTTGACGCCGATGGGCCTGCTGTGGACGCTCCTCCTGATCGGGGTGGCGACCTTCCTGCACGAGCTGGCGCACTACGCGCTCGCGCGGTGGCAGGGGGTGGCGGTGAAGTCCTTCAGCGTGGGCATGGGGCCGGTCCTGTTTCAGCGGCCCTGGCGCGGGACCGAGTGGCGGCTCTCGCTGCTGCCCATCGGCGGCTACGTGGAGATCGACGGCATGGCGCCCGAGGAGGACGGCAAGGGCGGCCTCCGGCAGGCCACGCGGGGCTTCGCGGCGCTGCCCGCCTGGGGCAAGGTCGCGGTGCTGCTCGCCGGGCCGCTGACCAATCTGGTTCTGGCGCTGGGGCTGATGACCGCCACCTTCGCCTCGCAGGGGGTGCCCGCGCTCGACCGCGCCCGCATCGAGTCGGTGCAGCCGGACTCGCGGGCGGAGACGCTGGGCCTGCGGGCCGGGGACGTGATCGTGGCGCTGAACGGTCAGCCCATCCCCGAGACGCGCACGGTCGGCGGCCAGACCCGCCCCGGCTGGGAGGGCCTGCGCGACTTTCTGGCGACGGGCGGTCCCAAGACGCTGACCGTGCGCCGGGACGGGGAGACGCGCGACTTCGCCTTCGACTGGCAGGCCCGCGTGAATGGCGAGCGGCAACTGCTGGGCATCGGCTACGGCCCCGACGTGCAGGACGCGTCCGTGCCCGTCGCCTTCGCCACGGCGGTCACGACCACCACCGAGGCGGTGCCGCAGATTCTGCGGGCCTTCGGGGGCCTGTTCGCCCGCTTCTTCACGCTGGACCTCTCACGTGACGAGAACGTCAGCGGCCCCATCGGCACCGCCGAGATCGTGAGCCGGGCGGCCACGGTGGGCTTCTGGGCGCTGGTGCAGATCGCCACGCTGCTCAACCTGTCGCTGGCCTTTTTCAACCTGCTGCCGGTTCCGGGGCTGGACGGCGGGCGCATCCTGCTGGTGCTGGTGGGGTCGCTGCGGGGCCGCCCGCTGAGTTTCTCGCAGGAACAGGCGATCAACCTCGCGGGCTTCGCGCTGGTCATGCTCCTGATGGTCTTCGTGGTGGTGCGGGACGTGAGCCGCTTTTTCTGAGGGTTGAGGGGGAGGGGCCGGGCTGAGCAGGGTGCCCGGCCTCTTCTCTTGCCTGTTCTCTTGCCTGCGGCCGGAGCGTTCGGTCAGGCCGCCCTCTGCCATACTCCCCGGCGTGAACGGTGAGCGGGAGACGCGGA
The DNA here is from genome assembly GCF_030271215.1 of Deinococcus rhizophilus. GTDB lineage: Bacteria > Deinococcota > Deinococci > Deinococcales > Deinococcaceae > Deinococcus > Deinococcus rhizophilus. The sequence goes on from NZ_JASNGB010000080.1 coordinate 12,473, forward strand.
CGGACGTGCTGGTGGTGGGCGGAGGTCCGGCGGGACTGTACGCCGCCTTTTACGCGGGCTGGCGCGGCCTGAGCGTGCGGCTGCTGGAGGCGCGGACGGAACTGGGCGGGCAACTCTCGGCCCTCTATCCCGACAAGGTGGTCTACGACGCGCCGGGGAGCCCCCAGACACGGGCGGGCGACCTCGTGCGGGCGCTGGAGGCCCAGCTCGCGCCGCTGGGGGTGGACGTGCACCTGAGTGAGGTGGCGCGGACGCTGACGCCGGACCCGGCGGGCGGCTGGCTCGTGGGCACCGACCGGGGCACCTACCCGGCAGGCGCGGTGATCCTGGC
>NZ_JASNGB010000081.1 GCF_030271215.1 Deinococcus rhizophilus
GGCAGGCGCGGCGGCTGGGGGGCTGTGGCGCGGCTGGACGCGGGTCGCCACCCTGCTGCCCGCCGCCTTCGCGCAGACGCTGGCGCCGGGGCTGTTCGTGCCGCTGCTCTATCCCCTGCTGGAGCGGCTGGGATTGAGCCTGACTGACCTGCTGGGACCGGGGCTGCTCGCGCTGGCGGGCTTCGGGGTGGGCCTGACCCTCGCCGGGCGCCTCGCGGACCGGGCGCACCCGCGCCGCGCCCTCACGCCGGGGCTGCTGGGGCTGGCCCTGACCTTCGCGCTGGCGGCGCTGCCGGGGGTAGAAGACCGCCTCGCCGTCCTCGCGCCGCTGCTGGGGCTGGGGTACGGGGCCTTTCTCGCCGGGTGGAACGGGCTGGTGGGCCGGGTGCTGCCCGAGACCAACCGCGCCGCCGCCTGGGGCACCGTGATGGCGGTGGAGGCGCTGGGGTTCGCGGTCGGGCCGGTGCTGGGGGGCCTCGCCTGGACGGGCTTCGGGCCGGGCGGGGTCTTCGCGCTGGGGGCGCTCGTCTTCCTGCTGGCGGAGGTCTATTACCTGTGGCCGGGCCGGGCGGTCGCCCACGTCCCGCCGCACGCGGACCGGTCGTTGTGAGGCGGCACGTTCACAGCGCTTCCGGGTCGATCAGCAACGGGTCTTCTGCCTCGAACGCCTCGGCGTAGCGCACGCGGGCCAGGGTGCCCCAGTACATCAGGCGGGCGCGGCGGCGCTCCACGATCTCGGGGGTGACCGTTTCGGAAACGTAGCCGCCCCCGAACTGGCTGGCGTGGGCGCGGACGGCGGCCTCCCACTCGGGCTGCACGGCCTCCACGTCGATCAGCAGGTTGGCCTGGATGTCGGCGTTGCCCTGGTACAGCAGCACCCGGCCCACCCGGTGCGGCTCGCCCGGCACCTCGGCCCGCCGCAGCGCCGCGAGGTGCAGCGCCCGCCGCGCGAGGTGGAAGGCCCCGACATGGTCCGGGTGACGGTCGCGGTGGTGGGGCACCAGCAGCACGCGGGGCCGCACCGCCCGCAGCGCCGCCGCCAGCGCGTGGGCGCCCCCCGGCGTGTCGGCCAGCCCGCCGTCGGGCAGCTCGACCTGCCCGCGCCAGCCCAGCCCCATGACCCTGGCCGCCGCCACGCACTCGGCCTCGCGCTCCTCCGGGGTGCCCTGGGTGCCCCGCTCGCCGCGCGACAGCTCAAGGATGCCCACCGCCCGCCCCGCCCGCGCCAGCCGGATCAGGGTGCCGCCCGCGCCGATCTCGGCGTCGTCAGGGTGAGGAGCGAGGCACAGCCAGTCCAGCGGCTGCGCGGTGCCGTACACGGTGCGGAAGGGCAGGGGCGTCATGGGGCGCAGCATAAGCCAGCCTCCTGAACAGCACGAAAAAACCGCCCACGGGGGGCGGTGATGTCGGGAATTCTAGCGTGGTATGCGCCGCAGGTCAATCTATGCGCGGGGGAGCTCTCCGGTCCCCAGATTCACCACCTCGGCCTCCCCTGGCCGCAGGGCCGCCGCTTCCCGGTCGCGCCAGTTCAGGACGTGCCCGCCCACCCGCACCTGCCGGGTCAGCCGCAGGTCGAGGTCCTGAACCAGCCAGCCGGGCGTCTGCCACTCTCCCCCGGCGACGAGGCCGGTGTCGGGCAGGCCCAGGTCGGCCGGGGCGTAGAGGGCCGCTTGCCCCACCGCCGTCTCGACCGCGTAGGTCCAGTCGGCGTCGGCGAGCAGGGGCGCGTGCAGGGCGTAACACTGGTTTTCCAGGGCGCGGGCCATGCTGCCGACCCGGACCCGGGTGTACCCGGCCCGCCCGCCGGTAAAGGAGGGAACGACCAGCAGCTCGGCCCCGCCCTCGGCCAGCCGCCGCGCGAGCGCCGGGAACTCGCTGTCGTAGCAGATGGCGACCCCGAAGCGCAGCCCCCCGAGATCGAAGACCCGCACGCCCTCGCCCGGCCGGATGTCCCATTCCTCGGCCTCGAAGCGGGTCATCAGCAGCTTGTCCTGATGCCCGTGGGTTCCGTCCGGCCCGAACACGTAGGCCCGGTTGACGTATCCCCCGTCCTGCGCGACCGGATAACTTCCCGCGACGATCCCGACCCCGTACTGCCGCGCCAGCCGCGCGTGAAGCGCCAGAAACTCCGGCAGCAGGGCCTGCAGCGCGGGCCGCATCCCCAGGATGTCGTGGTGCAGCCCCGGCGGCAGCAGCGCGATCAGTTCCAGCGCCGCGTACTCGGGAAACACCAGCAGCCGCGCCCCCTGCCCGGCGGCCCCGGCCACCCACCCCGAGAGTTTGGCCTCGTAAGCCGCCCAGCCGGGCAGGTACTCCACCGGGTAAGCCGCCGCCGCGACCCGGACCAGTTCCACAGGTGTCTGCGTCATAGCGGAAGAATACCCGCCCGGTCGGTCCTCTCATCTGACTTACCGTTCGGTCAGTATCCTGGGCAGGTTGACCGTCACGCACGGTCCAGAGGAGGAGGAGAACCCATGGATGAAGTGATCGTTTCGCCCACTGTTCACCTGACGGCGGGAGTCGGGGTGCTGCTGACCTCGCTGGGGGCGCTGGCCGTCACCGGGCAGGGGGTGCGGGTGCGGCGGGCCTTTGGCCGACCTGAGCACCTCGCGCTGGTGCTGGCGCAGGTCGCGCTGCTGGTGCAGGCGCTGATCGGGATCAAGCTGCTGGACCAGGGCTTCGGGACCGTGCAGAAGTACGTGCACTACCTGGGCGGGGTGGGGGCGCTGGGCCTGCTGCTGCTGAACCACTGGCTGCCGCCGCTGCCCGCGCAGGCGCAGACCCGGCGGGCGCTGTGGCTGGCCGCCGCCTCCTTTGCGTTCGTGGTGCTGTCGTTCGGGGTGGGGCAGATGTACGTGCGCGGCGGCGGCTGATGCGGATGCCGGTGGAAGACCTGTTGCACAGTAAAGAGGCGGAAGTCTGAAAACGTCATCCACAACGGGCGAAAAATTCTTGCTGTGAACCAAAGTCAACTGGATGCAATTTCAGCTGCCAGCACGGCGTTTTCCCGGGTTCGACCCACTATCGCGCAGCAGGTCTTGAGTCAAACGACCGCCCGACGGTCGCGCGAGTTTCGACCTGCTTCAGCGCAGCGTCTTGCCTGGTCCGAGCACACAAGTTGCGTGAGAGGTGTTGAAAGCAGCCTCCTTAACCTTTCCCCGACTCGGCAGGCGTCTGCGGCATCTCCACGTTGCTCTTGAGCGCGCCCGCCCCAGCCTCTGGAAGTCCGCGAGCATGGTCCCAAGGTTGCGGGGACCGAGGACGCGCGTCTACAGTTCGTCGGAATATGTGCGCAGGTCGCGGGCCGGGCGGTGGATCACGCGCAGGCGGACCGTGTCAAGGACATAGTTGATGGACATCACCTGCACGTGCTGGATGTCTAGGCCGGTGCGCTCCCGCAGATCATGCAGCAACTCGGCGCGGCGGGCCAGGGGCGCGAGGTCCACCCGTTCATAATCGACCTGCACGGCGGCCAGCGGCGCGGCGAACAGCGAACTCTGCGCCAGCAGTAGCGTGAGCAGCACCACCACATTGACCAGCAGCAGCGCGGGCAGCGGCGCGTCCGATAGGCCATTGATCATCGCCATCGCCACGACCACGAAGAGGTAGGTCAGGTCGCGGGTGGTGATCGCCCCCGTGCGGTAGCGCAGGATGCCGAAGACCGCGAACAGGCCGAAGCCGAAGCCCAGGCTGATCTCGGCCCCAGAGAACACCGACACGACCAGAAAGATGGTCACGCCGAACATCAGCAGACTGAACAGCAGGTTGGGATTTTGCTGGGTCCGGCTGTACAGCCCACGCGAGACCAGCAGCACAAAAGCGAGGTTCAGCAAGAAGACGTCGGGGCGCAGGCCCTCCAAGCCGAGCATCTCAGGCGATCCCGGTCTGGCCCTGAAGCTGGCGCAGTTGCCGGAGTTGCGGGAGCAGCATGTTGTGCTTGAGCTGCGGGTAGTGCAGCGCACAGCCGACGCCGAACTTGCTCATGCCGCCGCTGCGCAGCCCCAGCCTGCGGGCGACGCCCGCAAAGTGCGCAGCGTGAAGCGTACCCGGACACTTCAGCTCGGCAATCACCACCCCGCTGAATTCCTGGGCCATGCCCGTCGTGGTGCAGACCAGCCGCAGCATCAGGTCGAGGGTCAGCCGCTCCGGAGTGGGGTGGGTGCGGACCAGCGTGATCCGGCTGCATTCCACGTCAAGGACGGGGCGCAGTAGGGCTGCGTCGATGGCATGCTCGGCCAGAAAGTCGGCCTGACGGGTGGGCTGGGGGGTAGGCGCGGCAACCCGGACCTTGCGGGTGCCGCCGCGCTCGCGCCGTTTGATCTCCAGAAAGCTGGCCCCGGTGCTGTGGTACTTCCGCCAGCGGACCTTGTGTCGGCGTGCTCGGCCAGTGTGCTGCGCACGGTAGGCCCCGAATTCCGCCGTGTCGTAGTAGCGGCTGAGGTAGCCCTGCACCGCCTGGCCCCCCACAGTCAGGATCTGATAGTCCCCCCCCAGCGCGAGCAGCAGCTCCGGCAGGCGGTCCACCGCGAAGGTGAACTTGTACTCGTGGCGGTCCATCAGTGCCGCCGCTTCCAGGTCGGCCAGCCCGATGGCCGCAAAGTCATTGAGCAGCGAGGACACGGCGAGCCAGCTCGGACCGGATTGCCAATGAGGAAAGGGAGTTGACACTGTCATGACAATCAACCTACGCAGGGAGATTAGATGAACATTAAACGGTTATTGCTTCCGGCATGAGTGAGGGTCTGTCTGACTCGAGCACCGTTTCGCGGTATGAGGTGAGGGTAGGTAGGCTCAGGGGTATTGCGGCTGAAGAAGCTGAAGAACCGGGTGCGTTCCTTCCAGCGGTTGGTCAGACAAAGCGGGAGACCATCGTGTCGGCTGAGCGCCCGAAGAAAGGCGAGTGGAGCGACGAACAATGTGAACTCATCCGCTTGATTTCCAAGGTGCGGGGGCTGCGCAGCTGGACTGGTCAGTCTCTGCTGGCAGCGCCGCCTCCACCTCCCTACCCTCTGAGGCCAAGCGCTGCCCCTTCTGCTACTGCGCAACAAGTCTTCAAATCGGCGCCCTCCCGGGTTGAGCACCCACCGGACGAAACCCATAGGACCACAGCGGGCACAGCGGGGGCGGGGCAGGTTGGGGGGCAGGAGGGGAGCCCTCCGCTATCCTGCCCCCCATGACTGGCCTGGTGTGGCTCGCGCTGGACGGGGTGGGCCACCCGGCCGACGCCCCGCCGGGATCGGTGTGGGACGCCGAGCTGCCTGCCCTGCGCCCGCTGGTCGACTCCGGTCAGGCGCTGGACGCGGCGCTGGGGGTGCCGGGCCTGCCGCAGTCGGGCACCGGGCAAAGCTGCTGGCTGACCGGGGTGAACGCGGTGCAGGTGATGGGCGAGCATTTCGGCCCGCATCCCGGCCCGACGCTGCGGCGCCTGCTGGCCGCGTCGGGCCTGCCCGGACGCCTCACGCGGGCGGGAGGCCGGGCAGCGCTCGCCAACCATTACCCCCCCGCCTACCACGCGGCGCAGGCGCGTCGGCCCCGGCCGGGCTGCTTTCCGTACGCGTTTCAGGCTGCCGGACTGCCGCTGGACCCGCCCGACGTGCCCCTGCTGTCGCCCACCCTGGGCCTGGGCTACGCGGCGCCCTGGTCTGGGCAGACCCCGGCCGCCGACCTCGCGCGGCTGGGTGAGCGGCTGGCCCACGCCGCCCGCACCCATGACCTGATCGCCGCCGACCTGTGGCTGAGCGACCTGCTGGGCCACCGGGGAGCGGTCCCGGTGCCGCCCGAGCCGCTGGCGGCGGGCCGCGCCTACCTGTGCCGGGTGGACGCCCTGCTGACCGGGCTGCTGGAGGGAGGCGCCCGCGTGGTTCTCAGCAGCGACCACGGCAACCTGGAGAACCTGACGGTCAAGGCGCACACCCTCGCGCGGGTGCCCTTTGCGGGGGCGGGAGTCACCCTGCCGCCCGCCGGGGACATCGTGGGGGGAGGACGGGCCATCGCCGCAGTGCTGGGACTTCCCCCTCCCGGTTCCTGAGACGGAGTGCGGCGCTGCGGTGAGACCAGTGACGCCGCCTGCTCCATCCGGGCCGGGCGAGCCTTGACAGGTGGCTGCCGGGAAAAAGGGGGTGAACGGCAACCCCACGAGGCCCCCCACCAGCGTTGTCCCACGGCCAGAACGGGTGCGGCCCAGCACGACGCCAAACGTGAGACAGGTTGGATTCAAACACCGAAGTTATCCACAGCCTTTTCCACAAGCCCTGTGGACAACTTCTCGCGTCTGGGCGCGGAAGAATGGCGCTCACGGCTGTGGAACGGCGTCTGAGACGCTGTTTCTGTCTGGAACAGAGCGGCAACAGCGACGCCGCCGGGTTATCCACAGTGAAACGCCAGCCTGTGGATAACTCTGAGAAACTCTGAGATCAGCGCTCGCGTGCGGCCCGCACGAAGGCCCGCACCTTTCCGGGGTCCTTGCTTCCGGCGCCCGCTTCCAGGCGGCTGACCGCGTCCACGCCGCCGGGGTTCAAGGCGCGGATGGCCCCCGCCACGTTCTCCGGCCCCAGGCCCCCGGCGAGCCAGCCTCCGGGCGGAAAGACTCCCCGCAGCGCCGCCCAGTCCAGCGGCTTTCCGCTGCCGGGGTCCGGCGCGTCCAGCATGGGCGTCACGCCGGGCAGGTTGACTTCCTCTGCGGTGGCTTCCTGCCCCAGGTCGGCGGGGCGCAGCACACGCAGGACGGGATAATACGCGGCGACCGCCCGCAGGTAAAGGGGCGCTAAAGGCCCGTGCAGCTGCACGGCGCTCACGCGGGCCGCCTCCGCCGTTCGCAGCACCTCGGTAAGCCCCTGTCCCAGAAAGACGCCCACGCGGGCCACCACCGGGCCGACGCTCAGGCCCGCCGCCCGCGCGACCTGCGGCGTCACGAGCCGTTTGCTGACGGGCGCGAAGATAAACCCCAGCGCGTCCGCCCCCGCCTCGGCCGCGAGCACAGCGTCCCGGACCGAGGTGGTGCCGCAGACCTTGACCCGGACGGGGGAGAGGGGCACCGGGGAGGGCGCGTCACTCACGGCGGGCCTCCAGCTCGGCCACCCGCGCCTCCAGCTCCTGGGTGCGGCGCAGCAGGGCGGCGAGCAACAGCGCGTAATGGTCGTAGAGCTTGGGGCGCTCCAGCCGCAGCTCGCCCGACATCCACGCCGAGAGCAGGCGCCCTGACTCACGCAGCACCTCGTCGTCGGGCACGTCGCGGTAGGAACGGTCCCCCAGGATCGCCCGGGCAAAGTTGAGTTCGCGGTNGCCCGACATCCACGCCGAGAGCAGGCGCCCTGACTCACGCAGCACCTCGTCGTCGGGCACGTCGCGGTAGGAACGGTCCCCCAGGATCGCCCGGGCAAAGTTGAGTTCGCGGTCGCTCATACACCCTCCGGTGGAATCCTGCCTGGAGCAGGATGACATCCGACTGAAAGGAGAAGGAGCAAGGGGCGTTCCGGGCGTGGAGTGGCCAGCCCGGTGCAGTGCCGGGATGGACGCGGAACAGACGGAAGGCGGAGCATGCCCGTCATTCTGGGCCAAGTGGCGGCCGGCCGCACCCCGGACCCGCCCGAAATCGGCGTCACCGTGGCCGGGCCGGGGGGTGCTACCCTCCCCCGCGTGCCCAGCGCCGCCTCCCCCTCCACCGCCCCGCAGGGCACCACCCGCGAACTGCTCACGCTCGCCGGGCCGCTGATGCTCTCCAACCTCGCCTACACGGTGGTGGGCTTCACCGACACCCTGCTGATGGGCCGCCTGGGGGTGGTGGAGGTGGGCGCGGTGGGGTTCGCCCACCTGTGCCTGCTGACGCTGGTGCTGCTGTTCCGGGGCAGCCTGAACACCGCCGCCACCTTTGTGGCCCGTGCCCTCGGCGCAGGGGACGAGGCGGGGGTGCGCCGCTGGGCGAGCGTCTTCCTGGGGTGCGGGCTGGTGGGGGTGCCGCTGGCGCTGATGGGGCCGTGGCTGCTCGACGGCCTGTTCACGCTGCTGCGGCCCGACCCCAGCGTCACGGCGGTGGCGCGGACCTACCTGCACATCCGGGTCTGGGAGGTCCCGGCCCTGCTGCTGGGGGGCGCGGCCATCTCGGTGATGGTGGGCCTGGGCAACACCCGCACGCCGATGCGCCTCGCGTGGCTGGTGATGGGGGTCAATGCCGCGCTCGCCGTGCTGTTCATCTTCGGCTTCGGGTGGGGGGTGGCGGGGGCGGCGTGGGCCTCGGTGATCGCGGTGACCCTCCAGAACGGACTGGCGGTGTGGTTGCTGGGGCGGCTGCATGGGCCGCGCTTCGGGCGCTTCTGGCCTGCCCGCCCCACCCGCGCCGAACTCGGCAGCCTGGGGCGAGTCAGCCTGCCCGCCGGGGTCACCGAACTGGCCGAGGTGAGCGCCTTTACCGTCTTTCAGGGGGTGATCTCGCGGCTGGGACCGACCGAACTTGCCGCCTCGCAGATCGCCAACCAGCTTGCCAGCCTGGGATTCCTGCCCGCCTTCGCCCTCTCGTCGGCGACCGGGAGCCTGCTCTCGCGGGCGCTGGGAGCGGGCCGGGCCGACATCGCCGCCCGCATCGGCTGGCGGGGAACCGGACTGGCCGCCGCCTTCATGGGCGTGCTGGGGCTGCTGTTTCTGGCGCTGCCGGAGACCCTGATCGGCCTGTTCAACCGCAGCCCCGAGGTCCTCGCGCTGGGGACGGGCGTGCTGGCGGTCATGGCCGCCTACCAGATTCTGGACGGGGTGGCCATCGTGCTGGGCGGGGCGCTGGGTGGGGCGGGCGACACCCGCTTCCGGCTGATCGTGACGCTGGTGGGCGCGTGGCTGGTGATGGTGCTGGGCGCGACCCTGCTGGCCCCCCGCTACGGGGTGACCGGGGCGTGGGCGGCGGCGCTCGTCTTTATCGCCTTTGCCGCCGTCGCCTACGCCCTGCGCTTCGCCTCCGGGCGCTGGGTGCGGGCGCGGCTGTGATCTGGATGGCGGACCATCCGCCGTGGAGGACGGCGGCCCACCCTCCGCAGTCGATCAGGCTTCTCTGCGCTGCACAGCTTTCCAGGCCCGGTCGGGATTCACCGCTCTGGCCCCACGGGTTCTCCGGACCCCGTCTCAACCCTGTGGCGCCGCCCGCCCCCGCACCCGCCGCGCCCGGAGCCCCTGCGCCGCCAGCGCCCCCACGAATTGCAGGCCCAGCACGCCCGCCACCACCCCGGTGATGCTCGCGTCGAGCGCGAGGGCCACCACGTAGCCCAGCACGCTGGCACTCAGGCCCGCGCCCAGCGCCAGCCCCAGCGCGGTGCCCAGCCGCCGGGTCAGCAGCAGCGCCGTCGCGGAGGGTACGACCAGAAAGGCCACGACCAGCACCGCGCCCACCGCCTCGAAGGCCGCCACGACCGTCAGCGCCACCAGGGTCAGCAGCGCTCCCGACAGCAGCCGGGGCGAGAAGCCCAGCGTGCGGGCCAGGCCGGGGTCAAAGGTGGAGAGCCGCAGCTCCTTGAACAGTCCGCCCACGAACAGCGCATTGACCAGCCCCATCCCGCCCACCAGCACCCACGCAGCGGGCAGGCCCAGCCAGCCGGGGCGGAAGGGCGTGTACGCGATCTCGCCGTACAGCACCGCGTCGAGGTCGAGGTGGACGTTGCCGTAGTTCAGGCTGACCGCGATCACCCCGGCGGCGAAGAGGGCCGGGAAGACCAGTCCCAGCGCCGCGTCCTCCTTGACCCGGCCACTGCGGGCGATCAGCGCACTCAGGCCCACCGTCAGCAGCCCGGACAGTGAGGCCCCCACCAGTGCGGGCAGGGAAGCGAGGCTCCCCCCGCTGAGCCAGTACCCCGCCACGATCCCCGGCAGCGCGGCGTGGCTGATCGCGTCGCCCAGCAGCGCCTGCCGCCGCAGCACCAGAAAGAGGCCCGGCAGCGTGCAGGCCCAGGCCACCATCACGGCGGTCCCCACGATCACGAGGTCAAAGGGAAGGGTCACCGCCGCCCTCCCGCCAGCTCCCGACGCAGCCGCGCCCGCGCCTGCCGCTGCCGTCCCCACCCCGCGATCACGCCCCGCCCCGGTGCCAGCAGCAGCGACAGCACCGCCAGGGCCGTGGCGGTGAGCACGGTGACGGCCCCGGTGGGCAGCCCGGCCCCACCCTCCGGGGAGAGGGCGAGGCTGAGCGCCGCCCCCAGCCCGCCGCTCAGCGCCCCGAACCCACCGGCCAGCCGCAGCATCCCGCCCAGGCTCCGCGTCCACTGCCGGGCGGCGACGGCGGGGGCGATCAGCATCGCGGCCATCAGCACCACGCCCACCGTCTGAAGGCCCAGCATCACGGCCAGCACGGTCAGCGCGGTGGACAGCGCGGTCAGCCCCGCCACCGGCCAGCCCTGCACGGCGGCGTAATCGGGGTCGAAGAGGCTGAGCTGGAGTTCCTTGTGCAGCGCGGCGACGGTGCCCAGCGCCAGCGCCCCCAGCACCGCGAAGCGGGCCACGTCCCCGGCGGTCAGCGCCGCCGCCTGCCCGAACAGGAACCCCTCCAGCCCCGCCTGCGCCGCGTTCCCACTCTGCCCGATGGCGGTGAGTAGCGCGATCCCGATCCCGAAAAAGGTGCTGAAGGTGACGCCCAGCGCCACGTCCTCCTTCAACCGGCTGTACCGGAGGATGCCGAGGGCGAGCAGCGAGGCCAGCAGCCCGCTCAGCCCACCGCCCACCAGCAAGCCCAGCGTGTCCCGCGTGCCCGTCAGCAGGAAGGCCGCGCAGAGGCCCGGCAGCGCCGCGTGCGCCACCGTGTCCCCGATCAGGCTCTGGCGCCGCAGCACGCTGAAGCACCCCAGCGTGCCCGCCACCAGCCCCAGCAGCGCCGACCCCAGCACGATGGAGCGCAGGGTGTAGTCGGTGAAGAAATCGGCGGGGCTGAGGCTCAAGGGGGGCCCCCCGCCAGCGCCGCCGCGAGTGCCCCGTGCCGCTCGCCGTAGGCCGCCCGCAGGTGCGCCGGGCTAAAGGCCGTCCCGGTCGGCCCCGCCGCCACCAGCGAGACGTTGAGCAGCGCCACCCGGTCGAAGTACTCGCGCACGGTGTCGAGGTCGTGGTGGACGACCACCACCGAGCGCCCCTGCCCCCGCAGCCCGTGCAGCACGTCCACGATGGTGCGCTCGGTCACGGCGTCCACCCCCGCGAAGGGCTCGTCCATGAAGGTAAGGTCCGCTTCCTGCGCGAGCGCCCGCGCCAGGAACACGCGCTGCTGCTGCCCGCCCGACAGCTCGCTGATCTGCCGCCCGGCGAAGTCGGCCATGCCCACCCGCTCCAGGCAGGCCAGCGCCTGCGCCCGCTCGCGCCGCCCCGGACGCCGCAGCCAGCCCAGCCGTCCGTACAGGCCCATCGTGACCACGTCGAGCGCACTCGCCGGAAAATCCCAGTCCACGCTGGTGCGCTGCGGTACGTAGGCCACCCGCCGCCGCACCCGCGAGAGCGGTGCCCCGAAAAACAGCGCCTCACCCGCCAGCCGGGGCACCAGCCCCAGCGCCGCCTTGAGCAGCGTGCTCTTGCCCGCCCCGTTCGGCCCGATGATCGCGGTCAGCGAGGCGGCAGGCACCTCGAAGGACACGTCCCAGACGGCGGGGGCCTCGGCATAGGCCACGCTCAGGCCGCGCAGCGCCAGCGGCGGCGCGGACCCGGCGAGGCTGGCGGGGGCGGTGCCCGGCACGGTCACGGTCATCGCAGCCCCTCCACGACAGTCTCGACGTTGTGCCGCACCATCCCCAGGTAGGTGCCTTCCGGGGTGCCGGGGTCGCCCGCCGCGTCCGCGTAGAGCGAGCCGCCCAGCTCGACGGCGTGTCCCCGCGCCCGCGCCGCCTCGCGCACCGCCTCCACCGTGCGCGGCGAGACGGTGGACTCCACGAACACGGCCCGGATGTCCCGCTCGGCCAGAAATCCTGCGAGTTCCCGCACCCGCACGCCCCCCGCCTCCGCGACGGTGCTGAGGCCCTGCACGCCCTGCACCTCCACGCCGTAGCGCCGCGCCAGATACCCGAAGGCGTCGTGCGCGGTCACGAGCACGCGCTGCCGCTCCGGCACCGTGCGGAACTGCGCGGCGGTCCAGCGGTCGAGCCCCGCCAGTTCGCCCAGGTAGCGGGTCAGGTTGGCGGCGTAGACCTCGCGGCCCTCCGGGTCCACACGGGTCAGGGCGTCGGCGGCCTCCCGCGCCACCCCCGCCCAGAGGGTGGGGTCGAACCAGACGTGCGGGTCAGGGTTGCCTGCTGGTCCCAGCAGCCTTTCGCGGGGCAGCGTCTCGAACAGGGCCACGCTGGTCGTCCGGCTGTTCAGCGCGTGCAGGACGTCCACCATCTTGCCTTCCAGGTGCAGCCCCCCGTACAGCACGAGGTCCGCCCCCGCCAGCCGCCGCACGTCGCCCGCCGACGCCTTGTAGAGGTGCGGGTCCACCCCCGGCCCCATCAACCCGGTCACCCGCACCCGGTCGCCGCCGATCACGCCCGCGAGGTCGCTGAGCATGTTGACGGTGGTCACGACATTGACCCGCCCGTCGTCCGGGGTGGAGGGAGCCGGGGCACACGCACCCAGGCCCAGCGCGGCGAGCAGCAGGAGGCCGCGCTTCATTCCGCCCCCCCGTGCACGTGGACCTGCGCGGCCACCGCCAGCGCGAGCGTCAGGCTTCCGCCCGCCAGCGTCAGGGTGAGGGTGCCCAGCGCAGGGTCCACCCGCGTGAGGGTCAGCGCGGCGCCCGGCGTCAGTCCGGCCGCCACCAGCGCCCGCAGCCCCGCCGGGTCGC
>NZ_JASNGB010000082.1 GCF_030271215.1 Deinococcus rhizophilus
CCGCTGGCCCAGAGCGCGTCCCGGCGCGGGCGGGTGGACGTCAAGAGCTTCGGCGCCCGGGGAGACGGCCGGGCGGACGACACCGCCGCCCTGAACCGCGCGGCGGCGGGGGCCGCCGGACGCGACCTGGTCTTTTCGGCGGGCACCTACCTGATCCGGGGGCCGGTCGTGTTCACGGGGTACCGGGGCCAGACGGTCCTGGCCGAGGGGGGAGCCACCATCCAGGCCGCCCGGGACTACCGGCACGGCAGCGCGGACGGCATGCTGCACTTTCAGCAGCCCCGCGACGTGACGGTCCGCGACCTGAAGATCGTGGGCAACCGCGACCCGGAGGCCAACCCCTACGCGGTCTTTATCGACGGGCTGCGGATCGCGGGGGGCAAGGACATCACCGTCAGCGGGCTGACCGTGGTGAACGCGCCCACCAACGGGATCGCGGTGGTGGACTCCGACACCGTGACCCTGCGCGGCAACACCATGCAGTCGGCGGGGGGCGCGGGCGGCTGGTCGCAGCGCACCGTGCACCAGCGCTGGCTGAACAACACCGTGATCGGCTTCGGGGACCCCGCCGGGCGCCTCAAGGCGGGCCTGGGCCTGTTCGCCACCATCGGGGACGACTTCCTGGCCGAGGGCAACGTGATCCGCAACGTCGCCAACACCGCCACCAAGACCGAGGGCGTCAGCAACGTGGTCTACCGGGGCAACACGGTGGACGTGTTCGGCAAGGACGGCATCAAGGTGATGCCCTACCCCGGCCACTCGACCTCGGTCCGGAATGCGGTGATCGAGAACAACACGGTGCGGGCGTGGCGGGCCTGGGCGTCCGACGGATCGTCGTACATCCTGCTGCACGCGGTGATCGGCGGCCGGGTGCGCGGCAACCGCATCGAGGGGACCGGCGGCACCCCCGAGGTCTACGGGGAGGACGCCATCAAGGTGAACGCCTGGGGCGGCACGGCCTCGCGCGACATCCTGATCGAGAACAACGAGGCCCGCAACACCCGCCGGGGCCTGCGGATCGAGGCCGACGGCGTGACCGTGCGCGGCAACACCATCACGGGCACCCTGCCCTGGACCCGCAGCGGCGTGATCGTCGCCGGGCACGGGGTCACGGTCGCGGACAACCTGATCGCCGGGGCCGCCGTCGGCGTGCTGATCGACCGGGGCATGAACCGCACCCGCATCGAGAACAACCGCTTCGACCGGGTCGAGACGGCGGTCTACGCCGACAACGGCAACGCCGACGTCACTGTGAGCCGCAACCGCTTCGGCCCGGAGGTCCAGAAGGCCATCGCCGGGTCCGTGCGCGGCGGGTGCAATTTCTACAACAGCGCCCAGTGCGGCCCCCGGTAGTGGCCCGCCGGGGAAGGGGCGGGCGCCCGGACCCCTGACCCCCCGCCCCCCCTTGTTACCCGTTTGTAAGTCCCCCCTGGACGATGGACCCATGACCACCCTCCCGCAGGCCGGAGCGACCGAGATCCGGGATCGTCGCCGGGTGCTGACGCTCTCCACCGTCGCCTTTACCCTGATGTTCGCGGTGTGGCTGATGTTCGGCATCCTGGGGTTGCCCATTCGCCAGGAATTCGGCCTGACCGACGTGCAGCTCTCGTGGCTGACGGCGGTGGCGGTGCTCAACGGCTCGTTCTGGCGCCTGCCTGCCGGGATCATCACCGACCGGCTGGGCGGCAAGCGGGTGCTGGGCACCATGCTGCTGCTCACGGCCATTCCCTGTTTCCTGATCGCGCAGGTGCAGAGCTACCCGGCGCTGCTCGCGCTGGCCTTTCTGGTGGGCTTCGCGGGCAACAGCTTCTCGGTGGGGATCGCCTGGAACAGCGTGTGGTTTCCGCGCGAGCAGCAGGGCGCGGCGCTGGGCGTCTTCGGGGCCGGGAACGTGGGCGCGTCGGTCACCAAGTTCATCGGCCCGGCATTGATCGCCGCGCTGCCCGCCGCCGGGCTGCTGGGCGGCCTGATGCCGGGGGGCTGGCGCGGCATCCCCTTCATCTACGGGGTGCTGCTCGTCGTGATGGGCCTGACCGTCCTCGCCCTCGCGCCGCGCGTGGACCGCTTTCCGGGGCAGGGCCGCCGCCTCGCGGACATGCTGCGCCCGCTGCGCGACGTGCGGGTGTGGCGCTTCGGGCTGTACTACGTCGTCTTTTTCGGGGCGTACGTGGCGCTCGCGGCCTGGATGCCCAAGTACTACGTGGACGTGTACGGCCTGCCCCTGCAGGCGGCGGCGCTGCTCACGGCCCTGTTCATCTTCCCGGCCAGCCTGCTGCGCCCGCTGGGCGGCTCCCTCAGCGACCGCTACGGGGCGCGGGCGGCGACCTACGGCGCCTTCGGGCTGATGCTGCTGGCGCTGGGCGTGATGATGATGCCCAGCGGCCACATCGTGCTGTACGTGCCCGGCGCCGGGGGAGCGGTCACCAACCGCGAGGTGATGCACTTCGCGCTGGGGGTCTGGCCCTTCACCGCGCTGCTGTTTCTCGTCGGCGTGGCGATGGGCGTGGGCAAGGCCGCCGTCTACAAGCACATCCCGGAGTATTTTCCGAGGGACGTGGGCGCGGTGGGCGGCCTGGTGGGGATGCTGGGCGGCCTGGGCGGCTTTTTCCTGACCCCGCTGTTCGCCTACGCCAGGAACGCGCTGGGCTTTCCCCAGAGCACCTTCTTCGTCGTGTTCGTGATTACCCTGGTCTCGGTGGTGTGGATGCAGCTCACCATCATGCGGATGATGAACCGCGCCGCGCCCCACCTCCAGGGCAACATTGACGGCGACGCCGTCCATTCCTGATTCCACGCCCCGCAAGGAGACGCTGCCATGACCGACCCCCGCGACCCCGCCCGCCCCCAGCCCGACTCCGTGATTCCGGCGGACTGGCCCAGCGATACCTCCCCCGAGGCCGACGCCCCGCCCCCCACCCAGCCCGGTCCCGCCGGGGCCGAGACCGACACCAGCGGCGAGACCGACGAGGCCGGGGTGGAGGAGCGGTGACCGCCCCCGTGTCCCCGGCCCCCCGCCTGGAGCGGCTGCCCGAGCTGCTGGAGCAAAGTGCGGCCCTGCACCGTCACCTCTGCCCCCGGCAGGTGCTGGGCGCCCGCACCGGGCTCATGGCGGGCGAGTGGCTGGGGCTGGAGTTTCCGCGCACCGACAAGCGGGTGCTCGTCTTCGTGGAGACCGACGGCTGCTTCGCGGACGGCGTGTCGGTGGCGAGCGGCTGCTGGCTGGGTCGCCGCACCCTGCGGCTGGTCGACCACGGCAAGGTGGCCGCGACCTTCGTGGACACGAGGACGGGGCGTGCCGTCCGCATCTCCCCCCGCCCCGACCTGCGCTCGCGCGTGCGGGAGGGCCGCCCCGAGGGCCAGAAACGCTGGGACGCCTACATGGCCGCCTACCAGACCTGGCCCGACGAGGCGCTGTTCAACGTGCAGCCCGTGCGGCTGACCCTCGACCTCGCGGCGCTGATCAGCGTGGCGGGCGTGCGGACGGTGTGCGACCGCTGCCGCGAGGAGATCATCAACGGGCGGGAGATCACGTCCTCCGGCGAAACGCTGTGCCGCGACTGTGCGGGCGAGCGCTACTGGGACCCGGCCTGAAGCGCGGGGCGGCTCACCACACGTCCCCGCTCCGGAAATCGCAGGTCAGCGGCAGGTGGGGGTGCAGTTCCCCGGCGGGCGCGTACACCAGGACGCCGCCCGCCTCCTCCGGGGTGGGGACGACCCCTCCCGGCGTCATCACCCCCAGCGGCCCCCGCCACACGGCCCAGCCGCCCGCCCGGTACAGCCCGAGGCCCTCGTCGCTGGCCGACAGTGCCCCGAGGTCGTAGGCCCGCGTCACCTGAAGGTTGACTCGCCGCAGCATGGCCCGGCCGATCCCACGCCGCTGCACCGCCGGATGCACCCCCATCGCCTCGAGGTAGCCCACCCGCCGGGGCGCGTCCCCGACCAGAAAGGCCCGCTGCACGACCGCCGCGTGTCCCACGAGTTGCCCCTCCAGCCGGGCAAGGGTGTGCAGGCCCCCCAGCGCGTGGTCCCAGTCGTCGTCGCTGAAGCTGTCCCCGTAGACGGCGTTCAGCAGCTCGCGCAGGGCCGCGCGTGTACTTCCCGGCAGGAAGGCGGTGTGCCGCACGCGCAGCGAGAGGCCGGGCGGCGTCACGGGGCGGGGCGCGGCGGCTGGCCTCCGTAGGCCTGGGCGTAGCGCTCCCAGCGGGCGCGGGCGTCGCCCAGCTGGCCCCGGCGCACCAGCACGTCGATCATGGCCTCGTGCGCCTCGAAGTGCAGGGGGTCGAGGGTGAGCAGGTGCGAGTAGGAGGCCAGCGCGGCCTGGGTGTGCCCGGCGGCCTCCTGCTCCTCGGCGCAGCGCAGCAGCGAGCGCACGGCGAGTTCGCGCAGGTAGTCGCGTTCCAGCGCGAACAGGTCGGCGTAGGGGTCGTCCTCGAGGTAATGGCCCCGGTACAGCCGCAGCGCCCGCTCGTAGCCCGCGACCGCCGCCGCGCCCTGCTGGGCGTCCGCCTCGCGCACCCGCCGCTCGAACTCCTCGGCGTCCAGGCGATAGGGCAGCGTGGGCGCGAAGCGGTAACTCGGCCCGTCGCGCACGATGACCTGCCCGCGCTCCCCCCGGGGTTCCACGACCTGCCGCAGCGCATTGAGGGTCACGTGCAGCCGCGCGAGCGCCTTTTCCCCGCCCTCCTCGCCGGGCCACAGCGCCGCGCACAGCTCGTCGGCGTGCAGCGGGCGGCCCCAGCGGGTGACGAGCAGCTTGAACAGCTGGTAGGCCTGCCGCCGCTGGAAGTCGGTGGGCGCCAGCCACTCGCCGCCCCGCCGCACCCGGAAGGCCCCGAAGGTCTCGATCTCCAGCCACAGCGGGGCCGGGGCCGGGGCCTCAGCGGGAGCGGGCGACAGGCCGAGTTCCCCGGCGGCAAAGCGGCTGAGCCACAGCAGCGGGGCCGCCGCCTCGCTGCCCACCGCCCCGCGCACCGGGAACTGCACCGAGGCGACCGCCCGGACCTCCCCGCCGTCCCAGACGGGCAGGCAGACGGTGTGCAGGGCGCCCGGCGTCCCCGTGTCCGGCATCGCCGCGCAGTGCAGGTCCCTCACACCTGAGACGCAGACCTGGCCGCGTCCGGCGGGGCAGCCGTTCGCCTGGCAGGGAACCATCTGCTGCGGGTGCGTCTCCACGGCCTCGCCGTGCAGCGGGCGCAGGGAGGCCCGCAGGGCGGAGGTGGCGTCCAGCGTGTCTTCCAGCAGGATCAGCGCCCGGTCACGGGGGGTCCGGGCCTGCCGCACGCGCTCCAGCGTGCGCTCGCCCAGCGAGGTCATCACCGCGTACAGGCTGGCCGCCAGCAGCGGCGCACAGAAGGCCAGCTGGGCCCGCGCCGCCCCCAGCCGGGCGGGCTCGCGCGTGGCGAGGGTCAGCACTCCCACCACCGCGTGCGGCAGCAGCAGCGGCAGGCCCACGAACCCCCGGTACCCCAGCGCGGGCACGCCGGGGCGCAGAAAGCGGGTGTCGGCGCCCAGCTCCGCCGTCTCCACCGCCCCCCGCCCCGCCGCCGCCAGTCCCGGAAAGCCCGCCCCGAAGGCGAACACGCTGCGCTCGAAAAAGGCCCCACTGTCCTGCCCCGAGTACCCGCTGAGCATCAGGCAGGTCTGCGCCGGGTCCGCGAGGTACAGCTCGGCGGCGTCCATCCCGGTCACGCGCCGCACGTCCGAGAGCAGCACCCGCACCACGTGAAAGAGCTGCCGGGGGTCGCGGCTCAGCACGTCCGTCGCCCACCCCACCGTCTTCAGCAGCGTCTCGGCCATACCGGAGTGTAGCTCCCGCCGCAGACACGCAGAAAAGAGTGGGAGAGCAAGCGGCTCTCCCACCCGTCGTGTGCCCCGGCCTCAGCTGGGCTTCTCGGCTCCCCGGCGGCCATAGAAGTACCAGTTCAGCGCGAGGTTAAACAGGCAGAACGCGGCCAGCCCGTAGAAGAAGGGCTTGACGTTGCCCGTCGCTACCGTGACCGTGCTGATCAGCATGCTCACGATAAAGGGGCCGAAGGCCGCGATGGCCGCCGTCCACCCGATCACGCCCGCCGACTGCGGCGGGTTGAAGATGATCGGCATCTGCCGGAAGGTGCTGGCGTTGCCGATCCCGCTGAAGAAGAAGATGCCCAGCATGGTCGCTACGAAGTAGGGAAACTGATCCAGGCTGGTGGGCGTGACGTAGTTCGCCACGAGCAGCGCCGAAACCGCCATCCCGACCGCACTCACCGAGGTCAGGATCGCGCCCCCCGTCCGGTCCGCGATCAGGCCGAACAGCACCCGGACCGTCGAACCGATCAGCGGCCCCAGGAAGGCGAACTTCAGGGGCAACGGCGCGTTCTCGAAGCCGCCGTAGAGGTTCTTGATCAGCAGCGGAAAGGCCGCCGCCAGCCCCGAGAAGGCCCCGAAGGTCATCATGTAGATCGAGGTCATGATCCAGGTGTGCTTGTCCCCGAAGATCGCGAACTGCTCGCGGAAGTTGGCCTTGATGGGCACACTGCGGACAAAGAGCCAGGTCAGCGCCGCCCCCAGCAGCAGCCAGGGAATGTAGACCCAGGCGGCATTTTGCAACCAGATGTTGCTGGTCTTTCCGGCCCAGCGCCACACCTGCTCGCCCCCAGGAATGAACCAGAACAGGTTCACGCCGACCACCCACGGCGTCAGGAACTGCACCAGCGACACCCCGAAGTTGCCGATGCCCGCCTGGATGCCCAGCGCGGTGCCCTGCATCTTCTTGGGAAAAAACAGGCTGGTCGAGGGCATGAACGAGCTGAAGTTCCCGCCCCCCAGCCCCGCCAGGAAAGCGAGCACCATGAAGGTGGTAAACGAGGTCTCCGGGTTCTGCACCGCGATGCCCCAGCCCACCGCCGGGATCAGCAGGCTCAGCGTTCCCAGGGTCAGCGTGTGGCGCGAGCCGTACATGGGCACCAGGAACATGTGGACCAGCCGGGTGATGCCCGCCGCGAGGCCCGGCATGGCGGTCAGCCAGAACAGCTGCTGCCCGCTGAAGGAAAAGCCGATGTCGTTCAGCCGCACCACGATGGCCGAGACCATGAACCACACCGCGAAGGCCAGGGTCAGCGAGAAGGTCGTCACCCACAGGGTGCGCCAGGCCCGCCCCTTGCCCTCACTTTCCCAGAAGGCGGGGTCGTTGGGTTCCCAGCGCGGCAGCCAGGTCGAGGATCGGGGGGCACCGGGTTTGGAGGTGGTCATGCGGGCTCCTTGCGGAAGGGGGGAAGGTCAGTCGTCGGTGCGCGGTTCCTGCGGGATCAGCCGCACCAGCCACACGGTCAGCGCCGCGAGCAGCACGCTGGAGATCGCGCTGGGCCACAGCAGTTCCCGCTCTCCGCCCAATGCCGCGTCCAGCGCGGTCATCAGCACGAACAGCTGAATCGTCCAGAACACCAGGCAGAAGGCGAACAGCACCCCCAGGATCAGGCTGCGCTGGGCATAGCGGGGCCGGGGGCGACTGACCGGGGGTGGCCCGGTGCGCGGCTGGCTGGGCAACTCACTGATCCGGGTGTCCCGGTGCTGCAACTCCGGGCGGGGCGACGTGGGTTCCTGAAGGTCGGGGCGTGGCGTGTCCGAGCGGGTCAATGCCCACCACCTCCCACGGCCCAGAGTTCGCCGTCCCGGACTTCGAGCTCGACCACGTTCAGTCCGCGCTGGGGCGGTCCCGAAATCACGTCGCCCGTCTTCGCGTCGAAGAAGCCCTCGTGGCAGGGGCACTCCAGCACCCTGTCATGGGGTTCGTAGTACACCGCGCAGCCCAGGTGCGGGCACTTCTGGCCGTAGGCGCTAAAAGACCCGTCCTCGTGGCGTACCAGCAGCGAGTACTGCCCCTTTTCCGGGAACTCGAAGGCCTTGGACGTGCCGGGCGGAAAGTCCTCCACCCGGCCCAGCCGCAGCGGTTCGGCCTCGCGCACGGGCTTCACCGCGCTGCCCACCCCCGCGATCAGGGTGGTGCCCACCGCCATCCCCACGCTGCTCAGGCCCAGAAAGCGGGTGAACTCGCGCCGCGAGACGTAGTCGGTGGCGTCCCAGTCCACGCTGAAGTCGTCCTTCCAGTGGGGCGGGTGCTTGAGGATCTTCTTCTTGCCGGACTTGGTCACAGGCGACCTCCAGTCAGACCGGGTTGGGCCTGGGGCAGCGGCTCCAGATGGGCGAAGGGGTCGAGGTGGTCGAAGGCGTCGGGCTCGAACCGCGCATCCATATGCGAGATGACGTCCATGTCCAGGCCGATCTCGCCTTCCGGCAGCACGATGAAGACCTTGGTCGTGATGGTCTGGGCGCCGAACTGGAAGGTGTTGGTCGGGGTGCCCTTGCGCCGGGCCTGGAACTCCTCCAGCGTGCCGTAAAACAGCGCCTCGGACGGGCACACGCTCGCGCACATCGGCTTTTGCCCGATCGACGTGCGGTCGTAGCACATGTCGCACTTCAGCATCTGGTCGATCTCCGGGTAGTAGCGCGGCACGCCGAAGGGGCAGGCGTTCACGCAGTTCGAGCACCCGATGCAGCGCGGGGCCTGGCTGGACTGCACGATGCCGTCCTCGGTGCGCTTGATCGCGTCCGCCGGGCACACCGCCGCGCAGGTCGGCAGGTCGCAGTGCATACACACCATCGGGGCCGTCTGGGTGCTGGAGCCGCGCTCGATGTGCTCGAGGTGAATCATCGACTTGCCCTTGTGGGTGGCGCACTCCGAGCACGCCTGCATGCACGCCTTGCACCCGATGCAGCGGATGGGGTCGACGAAAAAGCGAAGGTCAGACATGGATGGCTCCAATCAGGCGGGTCGAGGCGTCGAGAGGTCGAGGCGCCGAGGAGCGTGCGAGGTCGTTCTCGACTTCCCGGCCTCTCGACCTCTCGACCGGACGAACGTCCGCCCTCACCGCCGCAGCTCCTGGCGGCGCTCCTGCAGGCCGTATCCGGCGGGCAGGTTCTTCTCGGTACGGGCGCTGGCGGCCTTGACGCGCTCGCCCTCGGCCTGTTCCTCGGGGGTGGCGAGGCGCACCCGGCAGGCCGACACCTTGTACTCGGGAATCTTGGAGACGGGGTCCAGCGCCCGCTGGGTCAGCAGGTTCGCGCTCTCCTTGCCGCCCCAGTGGTAGGCCATGAACACGGTGTCGGGCCGGATGGTGTTCACCACGTTCGCCTGGATGATGACCTCGCCCCGGCGGGTCTGGATGGTCACCCAGTCATCGGTGCGGATGCCGAGCTGCTTGGCCATGCGCGGGTGCATCTCCAGCTTGGGGTGCGGGAACTGATCCACCAGCGGCCCGATGCGCCGGGTCTGTGTGCCGCTGAGGTACTGGCTGACCACGCGGCCCGTCGTGAACCAGATCGGGTACTCGTCGTCCACGACCTCGCCGCTCTCGCGCCACTTCACCGCGTTGAAGCGGGCCTTCCCGTCGGCGTGGTAGAAGCGCCCGCCCTCGTAGAGCCTCGGCGTGCCGGGGTGCTCGCTGTCGAGTTCCGCGACGCTCATGGTGGTCTTGCCGCGCTCGGTGACCTGCGGAGCGGGCCAGAAGACGCCCTGGGTATCCACCACCTTTTCCCAGGTGATGCCGGAATAGTCGGCCGTGCCGCCGCGCGAGGCGAGGCGCAGTTCCTCGAAGATCTCGCGGGTGGACGTGTACCCGAAGTACTTGCCGCGCCCCAGCCGGTTCGCGATGTCCAGCAGGATCTCCCAGTCCCGGCGGGCCTCGCCGGGCGGGGTCACGGGTGCGTTGATCTTGATGACGCGGCCCTCCCCGCTGGTGGACGTGCCCTCGTCCTCCTCGTGCAGCGAGCCGGGCAGCACGATGTCGGCGTGCTGGGCCGTTTCGGAGAGGAAGAAGTCGATGACCGTGTAGTGCTCCAGCTTGTCGAGCGCCTCGCGGTTGAAGTTGGCGTCGGGCAGCGAGACGAGGGGGTTGAAGCACAGCGAGAGCAGGCCCTTGATGTTGCCCGCGTGGATCTCGTTGAGAATTTCCTGCGCGGTCAGCCCCTTGCCGGGAATCTCCTCCTCGGGGCAGCCCCACACCCTGGCGATGTACTCGCGGTGCTCGGGGTTGGTGATGTCGCGGTTGCCGGGAAGCTGGTCGCACTTGTGCCCGTGCTCGCGCCCGCCCTGGCCGTTGCCCTGCCCGGTGATCGTGGAGTGGCCGCAGCCGGGCTTGCCGATCTTGCCGGTTGCCAGCGCGAGATTGGCGCAGCTCACCACGTTGTCCACGCCCTTGGTCTGGTGCTCCAGCCCCCGCGCGTGCAGGATCATGCCCGTCTCGGCTTCCCCGTACCAGCGGGCCGCGAGTTCGATCTTGTCGGCGGGTACCCCGGTGATCTCGGCGGCCCACTCTGGGGTCGCGTTGCTCACGGCGTCGGCGGTGTCCTCGAAGCCCACCGTGTGGTTGCGGATGAACTCCTCGTCGATCAGTCGGTCGCGGATCAGCACGTGCAGCATCGCCATCAGCAGCGCGGAGTCGGAGCCCACCCGCAGCGGCAGGAACAGGTCGGCGGTGCGGGCCATCGGGACCATGCGGGGATCGGCGTAGATGATCTTCGCGCCGTTGTCACGTGCGCGCCAGATGTAGTCGGTGGTGATCGGGAAGCACTCGGCGATGTTCGTCCCGATGATGAAGATGACCTTGGCCTGGGTGATGTCCTCCCAGTGGTTCGACGAGCGGTCGATGCCGTACGCCTTCTTGTTCCCGGCCCCGGCGGACACCATGCACAGCCGCCCGTTGTAGTCGAGGTTGGCCGTCTGAAGGGCGAGGCGGGCGAACTTGCCCACGAGGTAGCTTTTCTCGTTCGTCAGCGAGACGCCGGAGAGCATGGCGAAGGAATCCCTGCCGTACTTCGCCTGAATCTCCTGAATCTTGCTGACGGTCTCCGAGAGCGCCTCGTCCCAGGTGATGCGCTGGTAGCCCGTAGGCGTGCGGCGCATGGGGTGGAGCAGGCGGTCGGGGTGCGAGCCTTGCAGGTAGCGCTTGATGCCCTTGGGACAGAGCTTGCCCCGGTTGAAGGGGAAGTCGTAGCGCGGCTCGAAGCCCACGACCTCGTTGTCCTTGACCTTGAGCTTGATGCCGCACTGCTGCCCGCAAAAGCAGCAGTGGGTGTCCACCAGATCGTCGTAGTCGTCCACCGTGCGGAAGCCGCCGGGGGGGGAGTAGTGCAGGGTGGGGCCGTACAGGTCGAGGTAGTCCTCGCGGGAGAGGGGCGGCTTGGCCATTACATGAACTCCTTGCCGGTCACGGCGAATTGATTCAGGGTCATCAGCTTGCGGCGGCAGCCCGGGCAGAGGTTCTGCCAGTTGTCCACCTGACTGTGGCGGTAGTCGAAGCCCAGTTCGGGCAGCATCGCCTTGAGGTCACCGCGCTGGAGTTCGGAGGTGTACTCGGTGCCGCAGCGGGCACAGGCGGCCTGCGGACCGTTCGCTCCGGCGGCCTTGTAGAACCACACGCCGAGGTTGGCGATGCGCTGGAAGATGTGGAAGAACTTGCCAAAGGGCAGGTACAGCAGCCACAGGTACACCGTCACGGCGTGGATGGTCGTGAGGAAGTAGTAGAACTTGCCCTCGATGAACATGTTGCTGACGGTCAGGAACATGCCGGTGACCGACACCGCGAACAGCAGGATCAGCGGCATGATGTCGTTGTCGAAGCGCTGGGTGGCGATCTCGGCCTGATCCTTGATGCGGCGGCCCAGGATCAGGGCGATCCCCGCCAGGCACAGCACCGCCGCCACGTTCAGGCCGTGCATGATCAGCCAGCCCAGCAGGCTGCGGGCCGGAAAGGTGAAGAACTCCAGCCTCTGCCCGAACAGGACGATCAGGTAGTCGGACGGGTTGGTGAAGTCGCTCTCGAAGCGCAGCCAGCCGAAAGTGAGCGGGAACGTGATCGCAATGGCGATCAGGCAGCCCCAGAAGATCAGCTGGTGCGCCAGCCAGCGGCCCCGCGACCGCTTGCGGATGAAGCGCTGTTCGATCAGCTTCTCCCAGCCCATCTTGAAAAAGAGGCCGGTGTTGCGGATGCGCTGCCCCGGCTGCCAGAACAGCTCCCAGCCCCGGCGCCAGTAGGTGCGGGTGGGCGGGCGCTGGAGCCAGACCACGTAGCGGTACACGATGCCGAAGATGGCGAACACCGTGGCGAAGGCGTACCCCGCGAGCGCCCCGTCGAAGCCGTGGAAGCGCTGCGAGCCGAGGTAGATCGAGAGCGTGACCAGCGCGGCGACGATCAGCCCCCAGATCACCCCCCGGCGGTCGAGGGTCACGTCCATGCCCGGCACCGGGACGGGCGGCGGGTCGCGGCGGGGAGGGAGGGCGGCTCCGGTGGGCTTAAGCATGGTTCTTCTCCTGGCCCGCAAGGGAGTCGAGCAGGCCCGGCAACTCGCGCACATCGGCGACGAGGCGTTCGGCTCCGTCCCGCAAGGATTTGAGGCGGCCCTGCCACGCACCCGAGGCGTCCCGCCAGACGGACATCACGAATTCGGGCCGCCCGGGGGGAGGCTGCCGCTCAGGAGGGGTGTCGGCCATGCGGGGAGTGTGCCCGGCCCGACTTACAAGCGGCTAACAGGGCGGGCCCAGAACCTCCCCTGAACGCGCCAAGTAACTTGCGTTAATAGACACCACCGGACATAATCTGAAGGCTCATCCTGGGTTTCAGGGAGTTGGGGTGAGGAGCAGGGA
>NZ_JASNGB010000083.1 GCF_030271215.1 Deinococcus rhizophilus
GCCGTGCTGGACGTGCTTTTCTAAAACTGAAAGATGTCAGTTAACAAACCGGAAGAACGTTGGTTTGTTAACTCCACGCCCGGAACCCGTTTTGCTCCTTCTCGCTCTGCTCGGATTTCAGGTTCACGCGTAGACCTTTCAATCGGAGTCCGCGTCAGCTGCACCGACACTTCTTTCTGGACACGCCGCCGCGCCGCACCTGGTGAAGACCGGAAAGCTCCCCATAGCCTGGGTGGACAGCAAGCCGCCCGCGAGAGGTGGGCCAACAGGCGGATGCCGATCGCCCTCGGCCTGGTCTCCACTGGAACAGCAAGCGCTTGCCGTCAGGCGTGCGCGAGTCGGGTCTCCCTCCAGTAGGTCAGGAAGGTGTCGATCTGTTTGAGAAACTCGTCGAAGCGCGGCGCCTTCACCAGATACGAGCTCGCATGCAGCGTGTAGGCCGTGGCGACATCTCCCTGGGCCCCCGACGTCGACAGCATCACGACCGGGATCAGGGCGAGGCGGGGGTCGCGCTTCAATTCCTGGAGGACTTCGAACCCGTTCATCTCCGGCATGTTGACGTCGAGCAGGATCACGTCCGGGTGGTCCGGCGCGGACTGGAGCCAGTCCAGCGCCGACCGGCCGCCCGAGAAGATCCGGAGGGTGCAGTCCGGGCAGAGCTGCCCGAAGGCCTCCTGCGCCAACAGCTGGTCGGCCACGTTGTCGTCAATCAGCAGGAAGTGCTGGGGAGGCGTCATACCCCCTAGGATAAAGGTTGTGTGAAGACAAATGAGTGTTCTGGGGGTCAGAGCGACCCGTGGTCCGCAAAGAAGACCTGGTGTTGATCACGGTCGCCGCCACCAGCTCAGCGCATTGCCGTCGCGCACCAGCAGTTCCTTTCCATCCGACGTGAAGGCGGCGGTGGGGACTGGCACCGGCTGACCACAGCCGAAAAAGCGCGTCAGCCCCGAGGTGAGCCCTGCCGGGAGTTTGACCTCCCGCCGCGTCTCCAGGTCGGCCAGACGCAGGCCATAGAAGGCCCCGCCGCACCCGTCGCCCGTCCCCTCGCCCAGCAGGACGAACCGGCGGTCCGCCGCGTAGTCCAGCAGGCGCAGGCCCCGGTAGATATCGTGCAGGTCCCCCACCCGCAGGGTGAGTGCGGGACCCGTCTGCCCGGTACGGGGATCGAGCCGCTGGAGAGACAGGTCCGACCGGTAAACCACCCCCCTGACCGGCCGGGGCAGAGCGCGCACCACCGCCCGGCCGTCCGGACTCGGCAGGAAGGTCACGCGCATGCCCGCACGCCACGCGTCCTGCCAGACCGGCTGGCCCGTAGGGTCGGTGGCGCCCAGGCGGGACTGAGAGGCGCCGCTGGGCAGGCGCCGGGTCTCGGCTCGCAGGAGCAGGCGGCCCACTGGCCAAGCGTCCAGCGCGTCGCGGCGCAGGTGGCCAGTGCCGGTGTCCCAGCTCATCAGGCGCCACCCCTCGCTCCCCTCCTCGAAGCGGGCCACCAGGGTGCGGGCGTCCGCGAACTGCACCTCGACCCGGTAGGCATTCTCC
Organism: Deinococcus rhizophilus; assembly: GCF_030271215.1. Taxonomy (GTDB): domain Bacteria; phylum Deinococcota; class Deinococci; order Deinococcales; family Deinococcaceae; genus Deinococcus; species Deinococcus rhizophilus. Next base: position 1,540 of record NZ_JASNGB010000083.1, read on the forward strand.
GGCAGGGTCAGGGTATGGAGCGTGCGCCCCGAGCGGTCGAGCACCGCGACCTGGCCCAGGCGCACCGTGGCGATCCGCTGCTCGTCCGGGCTGACGGCCAGGGCCGCGACGCCCGCGAGGCCCTGGCCCCCCACGCGCTGCCAGCGCCCTCCCGGAGCCACGATCCCCAGCTCCCCCTGACCGTTCCCGGTGTCGAGGGCGAGCAGCGCCCGGTTCCGGGACAGCGGGGCCGAAGCGGTCACCGCCGCGCCGAGGGAGCGGAGGAAGACGCCGTCCGAGACCCGGCGGACCTCGGGCACACTGCCCGCCCGTACCGTCAGGAAGATCTTCCCGTCCGGGGAGGGCACGGCGTCCCGCAGGTCTCCGGCGCCCAGTTCCCAGCGGGCCCGTTGCCCGGTCAGGCCCCACAGGCTGACCCGGTGCCCCTGGGCGCTGGAGGCCGGGGTATGCACAGGAGTCGCGGTGAGGAGCTGCTCGGCATTCACCCACCGGACCTGGGGCTCGTCGGTCCGCCCGATCCCGACGCCGGTCACCCGCCGGGACGTGACCCGGCCCTCCCGCGTGATCACGTCGAGATACAGGACGGCATTCGGGTCATAGTCGCGCCTTTCCACGCTGCGCAGGGCGGCGACCCTCGCGCCGTCGGGCGAGGGCTCTACGTCCAGCACGCGTCCAGCGGGTAGGGTAAGGCGGAAGGTCGGGCGACTTTTCTGCACGTCCGACGAGTCATAGAGGACCAGACGCGCCCGCCCGTCCGTGGAGACGCTCTCCACCTGGGCGAGGCGGGTCCAGGTCCGGTCGCGGCCGCCCGCCTGCGCCCCGCCGTATCCCAGACTGCCGATCACCGAGCGGCCGTCGGCGGTGAGGGTGAAGGCCGTGGTGTAGGGCTGCCCCCGCCGATAGCCAGGAACGCGGATGTAGGGACCCCGGACGGCCCCCTGGGGCCGGAAGCCGTCCAGCCGCAACCTCGGTCCAAAGTTAGCCTTCGCGTCCGGCAGGCTGGCGGGCGGCGTGAGGACCCGGCGGGAGAGGGGCCGCCCGGTCTGCGCGTTCCAGCGGTAAAGGACCCGCGCCCCGTCCAGGGTGTAGGCGGTGCCGTCCGGTCCCCAGGCCAGCCCACCCGCGAAGCCCGCCGGGTCCCCGAGCTGGGAGAAGGTCCCCGCCGCGTGACCCGGAATGAGGGCAGTGCCGACGGCCACCCCCTGGAGGGCGGAGGCCGGACCGCTCAGGAGCGCGCAGGCCAGGGTGGCGGCCAGCAGCCAGGAACGGGGCAGGGGCTTCATGTGACTCCACCCTATGAAGCGCGGGCTGACGGGGCGTGAGAGGCAGCGGGGAGGAAACATGGACCGGGACCTACACACCGGACGCGGACGGCTCCAGGCTGGTCCGCTACCGTGTCCGGGTGCTTGGCTTACCCTCGGGCGGTGGGCGCGGCGGCTGGAGAGGTCAGGCCAACGCGCCGAATCAGGTCCCGGAGTGGCTCCGTGTCCTCCAAGACTGTTCGCCAGATGAACCGGTAAAAGCGGGGCGCCGCTTTGAGGTCACGGTACCGGGCCTCGCCGATCAGCAAGGCCATGGCGTCGAGTTCCAGGGTGCAGAGAATCAGGTGCAGGTACGTGCTGAACTCATTCATGGCCCCCTCGGTGCCGCCGACGGGCACCTCGGGATACAGATTCCGCAACACCTCGACTGCGGCCAGCGTCTCCTCGCTCTGAAGATCGAGGTACTGGTGCAGCTGCTCATGGATGTAGATGCCGAGGAGACGGTCTTTGGTGTCTCGCGCCTGTAAGGCCTCTTCCTCCGGCGACAGGGGACGCATGGAGCGCAAGCGAATGACAGGCACGCCGTCTTCGAGGAAGCACTGTCCCAGGGCCTGAAGATGCCGGTCGATGCGGACGTCCTTGACCCAGCTCCAGGGGCTCAGGTCGAACTCCCGCATCAGCTCCAGCAGATAGGCCTGGACCATGGCCTCTCCGGGTGTCCCGTTCACGATGGCAATTTGAACTGGCTGTTCAGCGCGGGTCATATGGGTGCTGGCCGCGTGTGATCCTCGGAGGGCAACTGAACGCAGCACAGCGCAGCCAACTGGGGAGATGGGGCACGCCAGCAGGATAGAAGACTCCCTGCCGCATCGGTACAGAACTCCGTGCGAAGGTTGCGTGCAGAGAAAAGCCCACCTCCCACGGCTGGTCGGGTTTCTGAGTTCGCTCTGAAATCGCGGCTTCTCCGCCAGCAAAGCGCCTGAAGTGACGCTGGACGGCTGAGCGTCAGCAGATCGGACGCCCAGGGGCCGAGACGAGCCCCAGACGCGCTCATCGGTTCAGCGCCGCCACCACGTCAACGTGTTGCCGTCTCGCACCATCAGGCGTCCGTCCGGGGCGAATGCCGCAATGGGGTAAGGCAGGTCCAGGCCGCAGCCCCCCTGCCGGTTGAAGCCGCCCGCGAGGCCCTTCAGCGTGGGGAGCCGCTTGCCCGTCTGCAAGTCCGCCAGCGCATACCCGTACAGCGCCCAGCCACACCCGTCCCCACTCCCCTCACGGAGCAGCGCAAGGCGGCCATCGGTGCTCAGCGCCGCGAGGCCCCAGCCCGAGTTGGGGTCAGTCGTCGTCGGCTTCAGGCGCAGCACCGGCCCAGGTTGCCCGGTCGCAGTATTCAACCGCCAGAATTCCATGTCCACTGGATCACGCTGGGCGTCCGGAGCCTGGCTGGAGAGCGCCGCCCAACGCCCATGGCCGGACAGCCGGAGCCCGAAGCCGCCTCGCCGCCACTCCGTTTTCCAAAGGGGCTTCCCGGCCAAGCTGCTGGCCAAGAGCCGCTCACGGTAGCCGTGATCCGGGCCGTTCTTGTCGTTCGCCTCGGCCAGGACGACGCGTGAGACAGGAAAGAGGGTGCCAGTCGGTACCTTGAGCGGCTGGCCCCCCGCCGTCCAGGCCTGAACCTGCCCCTGTCCGTTCTGTGGGTTCCAGACCTGGGCGGACACCACCGCGCCGTCCGGGCTGAAGGCGAGCTGCCCGACATTCCCGGCGGCGTTCCACTGCCGCAGCACCCGGCCCCGGAAATCGTGCAGGCGAACCAGGTTGTCCTGGGCCGAGGCAAAGCGGTCCTCCCGCCACACCGCGAGGGCGTCCACGTTGAGAGCAACGACCGTTCGCAGGTCCTGGCCCTCCAGCAGCGCCACCCGCCCCAGGCCCCCACCCCGCTCAAGCGCGACCAGCGCCCGCTGCCCCCTCAGGGGCACGGCGTTCGTCACGGCTTCCCCCAGGCCCCGCAGGAAGCCCCCGTCCGCGAGGCGGCGCACCTCCGGCACGCTCCCCTGGCGAAGGGTCACGAAGGCCCCGCCATCCGGGGAGGGCCACGCGCCCCGCAGGCCCACCTGCGGCGAGAGGTCCCACACCCGGGAGCCGTCCTCACGGTAGAGGCCGAGGAACTGCCCGCCCCGCAGGGCGCCCGTCTGCCGGTCGTGGGCGTTAACGGCCATGAGCAGACCGTATCCCGCCGAGGCATTTCCCACCCAGGTCAGCGAGGGAGAGGTGCCTTCCAGCAGAAGCGGACCCAGCGCCACCGGCCGCCACGCTTCTGCTTCCCGCAGGAACAGGCTCGCGGTTCCATGCAGACCGTAGGTGTCCTTTGGCGTGATGGTCAGCAGCGCCAGCCGCTCCCCGTTGTCACTGAGGGCCAGGGCCACCGGCTTCACGCCCCTGGGCAGGGGAAAGCGGGTGGTCTGCCCCGCCTCGATCCGGACGATCTCCTGACCCTCGACCCGCGCCCGGACCTGAGCGCCCTGGGTGCAGACTTGCAGGGACAGGCTGGAGGTGGGGCAGGGGTCGCTCCGGAAGGTCTTCTCGCTGCGGGGGCTGAAGGTGTACCCCAGCCGCACGGCGCGGGTCTGCCGCCAGCCCCGCGCCTCCAGGTTGAGGAACTCGCCCGTCATGCCGCGCAGGCTCAGGGTGGGGGCGTCCCCGATTTCCTTCGGCGCGGCGAGAGCCTGACGCCCCAGCGAGGCCCCCGTCGTGGCCTGCCAGCGCCGCAGTTCCCCGGTGGTGTCCAGGGTGTAGACTTCGCGGCCGTCGGGCGACCACGCGGCGCCGCCCGCCGGGACCCGCTCCGGCATGGCGAGGTGGCCGAAGGTGCCTGCCGCGTGGCCCTGGACCGTGAAAGTCCCCGTGGGGCTGGCGGCGGAAGCGACGGGCAGGGCCAGCAGGAGTGTGGTCAGCAGCAGGCGCATGGCTTCAGTGTGGGCAGGGGGAGCTGACCGGGAGTGAGGGAGAAAAGACCACCCACTCCCCTCCAGCGCCGCTGCCTGGTTGTGCGTGGGGCAACGCACTGTTTAACCGTTCCACTCGACCACTGCGGAGACGGGCTGTGGCCCTTGCCGCCACTTACGGAAAGCCCGGGCAATGATCGAGGCGGCTTGGGTAGGCCGGGAACTCACGTCTGCACCCTGCGCCCGAAGGAGCGACAGCGGCACGAGTTCCCCCCGAACTGGCGCAGCGCGCGGCCAGAGTCGTCACGGACAGCCCCGCCCAACTGATGGCGTACCCGGGAGGACATGTGCTGGCAGGCACGGATCTCGGGTCCCTCGGGGCGTGCGTGGGGAGCCCACCTGCCCGTCAGGACGAGGACATCACGCTCTTTTTCTCGGTCGGGCTGGCCAGGACTGAGGTGTTGCTGTCGCGCGCCCTGCTCGGCGGCGGTCAAGCTTCGGACATCTCCTAAGCGTATTTCGCAGCCACCGTCACAGTGCCTCGGCCAGGCCTTGACGCTCCCCGACCCATAACCGTTTGAGGTTGATGCGCCCGTACACGTCCGGGTGGACATCCCGGATCAGCGGATGCACCGCCCGGCGCTTGACCCGGTGGTGGGTGAGGTTCACGTGGTGCCCACCGATCAGCCGCTCCTCCACCCGGTCGAGGATCGCCTCGAGGTCCCCAAACGTGCGCGCCGTGCGGTAGCCGNCGTGGTGCCCACCGATCAGCCGCTCCTCCACCCGGTCGAGGATCGCCTCGAGGTCCCCAAACGTGCGCGCCGTGCGGTAGCCGTCCAGCTCCCGGTCCACCTCGGCCAGCACCTCCGGGGGCAGCAGGCGGCGGAACAGCAGTTCAGGCTGGCGCAGCGCCGTCCAGAAGGACAGGTGCTCGTCTCCCCCTGCCACCTCCCCCAGCAGCACGAAGTCGGCGTCGTCGCCACGGTCCGGCGTGGCAGTGAGGGGATATGGGTGAAGCTCGACCGGGAGGCCGTGGCGGGCGGCACGCCGGACCAGCCATTCGCCCTCAGCCAGCGGTTCGGGCAGATCCAGCACCCAGAACCGCAGGGGAAGCCCCATGTAGGCGGCTTCCCGCAGCAGGGCAGCGGCCCTCTCCTCCGAGCGCCGACGGGGCGGATGCAGAACGCTGCGGCGCGGGAAAAAGGACGTGGCAGGCACCAGCGGGTCCAGACGCCCCGTCTCCTGCCAGAAGGCTGAGACGTCGTGCAGTTCACATATCGCGGCCCGCAGCGCCGTGTTCTGGGCCGCAGCGCGGTGCCCGTTCCAGATCAGGAACTGCACGCCCACCTCGGCCTGCCAGTCGTCCACCGATGCGTCCGCCGCACCGTCGACCTGATAGTGCCGGACGTTACCGTGATCGCCCTGCCCCACCCGGTACAGCTCGACCTCGTCGATCAGGGGCCGCCCGGCGAAGTGCGCGTCGAAGGCGGTCAGGCGGAGGCCGCCGTCCAGCCGGGTCCAGCGAAAGGCCCCGGTGCCCACCGGCTGCGTCTCGTCGAAGGGCACGTCGCGCGGAAGGATCAGCGCCTGGGTGTCGGCCAACCGCCGGGGCAGGAAGGCGTCGGGCTGGGCGAGGTGCAGCCGCACGGTGTTGGGTCCTGGGACCTCCACGTCCCGCAGGTCCGGGAGGAACCAGGGCGCACCCGCCTGAAGTCGGGTCAGGGTGAAGCGCACGTCCCCGGCGTCCAGGGTGCGCCCGTGGTGAAAGGCCACCGCCTTGCGCAGATGGAAGGTCCAGCTCAGGCCGTCCGGGGAGGCAGTCCAGTGGTGCGCGAGGTGCGGCTGGAGGGTCCACGTCTCCGGGTCGAAGCGGGTGAGGGGGTCAAGCACCTGGGTCAGCAGGTGGGCCTCGGCCGTTGCGCTGACGTGCAGGGGATCAAGGCTGGTCAGATCGCGCGTGAGGACGCTCCGCAGCCGGTCCACTCCTGCGGGTGTGGCGCTCAGACCGAAGATGCTGCGGGCCGCATCGGTGAGCACCCAGGACCTCGGGAAAGGCAGGCGCGAGAGTCGGGCGAGGTCCCCCGCCGCCCCCAGAGTGGCCAGACGCTCGGTCAAGTCCGCCAGTTCAGTTCGCAGGTCGTCGGGAAAGGCGACGTGCGAGGTATGGCCCCTTCCTCGCCCGGGGGCGTAGGTCAGTTTTCCTTCCCCATCCAGCCGGGCCAGCTGCCTGCGGGTCGTCCGAACGCTGCATCCCCACCAGGTCGCGGCCTCCTCCAGCCGCAAAGCGTGACCGCCGCGCTCCCCGTCCCGGGCGTGCAGGGCGGCCCGCAATTCCAGGTAAGGCCAGTCAGGAGACACAAAAGGGGTCATCTGGCGCTCAGTCTGACTCTTTTTTCCCCTTTTCGCGCCCGCCAGACTGAAGCGCATGTGGCGGGAACTGCACCCCAACGTCCGTGTGCGCATCGTCAACTCGTTTCTCGCCCGGATGGTCGGCGGGGCCGTGTTCCCCTTCATGGCGATCTATTTCACCGATCACCTGGGGCCAGGCCTGGCGGGGGCGCTGCTGGTGGCCCTGGTCGGCGTGCAGTTCGTCGCCGGGCTGTACGGGGGCGGACTGGCCGACGTGTGGGGCCGCCGCCAGACCCTGCTGGCCGGGGAGTGGCTCAAGCTGGCTGCCTTCCTGATCCTGCTGGCGGCCAACCTGCACACGCCCCTGCCGTGGATCACCTTCGCCGCCCTGATCCTCATCAACGTCTCCAGCGGCCTGATCAACCCGGCCGCCGAGGCGATGCTGGTGGACGTCAGCACGCCCAAGACGCGGACCTTCATGTACGCGGTGAACTACTGGGCGATCAATGCGAGTCTCCTGATCGGCACATTGCTGGGCGGCTGGCTGTACGCGGACCACTTTCCGCTGCTGCTGGCTGGACTGTGCGCCATGTCGGGCCTGACCCTCTTCCTGGCTTGGTCGCGCATGAGCGAGACGCTGGGCGGCCCCAGACCGTCGCGCGAGGAGGTCCGGGAGCAGATGGGCCTCGCGCCGCTCGCTCGTAACTACGCGCAGGTGATGGGGGACCGGCCCTTCCTGCTCTTTCTGGGCGGCTTCGTGCTGCTGATGACGATCGAGTTCGGGCGCTCGAACTTTATACCGGTGCATCTGGCGAGCGGGTTTCCGGGACAGGCGGTGCTGGGCCTGAACCTCGACGGCGTGAAGGCGATGAGCGTGCTCACGGCGGTGAACACCGTGATGATCGTGGCCCTCACGGTGCCGGTGAGCAGTTGGGTGAAGGGCCGCGACCTGACCCGGTTGATGACCCTAGGCTTCGGGCTGTTCGCGCTGGGCTTCGCGGTGCTCAACGCGAGTCTGAGCCTGCCTGTTCTGATCGCGGCGAGCGTGTTGCTGAGCCTGGGGGAGCTGCTGTACGTCCCCACCCGGCAGGCCCTGCTGGCGGACATGGTGCCGGGGGAGCGCCGGGGCGCGTACCTGGCGGTGAATGGACAGACCTTCGCGGTGGGCAAATGGTTCGCGGCGCTGGGGCTTCCGCTGGGGGCGAGCATCGGGGGCGCGGGAATGGCCCTGGTGACCCTGCTGCTGGGCCTGCTCGCCATCGGGCTGAGTGTGGCTGGAGTCCGGGGGCGGCAGCGCGCTGAGGCGCCAGCCGTGACTCCGGCCCTGGGAGACTGAGCGGGCCAGGCCGTCCTGGTTTACGCTCCCCGCAGCAGGGCTTGAACACGGTCCTGAAGTTCCTCCCACTCCACCGCCGTCTGCCGCCCGGCGCCGAACTCGGCGCCCAGCTCGGCGTGCAGGCGCTGCACCCCCGGATGATCCTTGCCCAGCTCCTGCCCGGTGTGCCCCTTGATCAGGAAGATCAGTCCGGCCAACCCGCTGTCCCTGGTCAGGCTGACCTCCAGGGGACGGCCCAGCAGCCCCGGCACGTCGAAGGGCGCGTACATCGGCCAGAACTTGTTCAGCCCGTCCGCATGAATCCCGGCGCGGGTCCGGTGGGCGTCGCGCCCGTAGAGCGGGTACTGGGCGGGGACGCCCTGGCCCAGCGTCTCGTACAGCTCGGCGAGGGCATTCAGCGCCGGGAAGTTAGGCCGCTCCGCCAGGCCCAGACCCACCAGATGCAGCAGGACACCCTCCAGCGGGGCGTTGCCGCTGCGTTCCCCCTTGCCCAGCAGCGTGCCGTTGATCGCCGCGCAGCCCGCCAGGACGGCCGCGAGGCAGTTGGCCACGATGAGGTGCGTGTCGTTGTGCGGATGGAATTCCAGCAACTCGCCCGGAACGCCCGCCGCCCGCAACTCGCGCACCATGCCGGGGACACTGCGCGGCCAGGCGACCTCCTCCAGCGGCAGGCCGACGCCCATGGTGTCGCAGAGGCGGAACTTCGGTGCCTGCCCGGCCGGAAAGTCGGCGGCCAGCCTCTGCACGGCTTCCACGAAGGGCAGGATGAACTCGCGGGGCGCCCGGGTGGCGTCTTCCAGATGCAGCCGGGGGCGCAGGCCCGCGTCCAACACAGCGGCCACGGCGTCGAGGTAGGCCCCGGCCGCCTGGGCGCGGCCCCCCGGCGTGAACTTGTGAAAGGTGTGGTAATCGCTGGCGCTCGCCAGCATGCCCGTCTCGCGCACGCCCAGGTCGGCGACCAGCGCCGCGTCCTGGCGGGTCGCCCTGATCCAGGTGGTGGGTTCGACCGGGTGCCCGCCCCGCCAGCGCTCCAGCGCCCCCTCCAGCATGGCACGGTCCGCCGCACGGTAGACGAAGAATTCGGCCTGGCGGAGCGCCCCTGTGGCCCCGGTGAACTGGCCCATCAGGTCGTAGATGCGCAGACCAGCCTCGACGGTCAGCGGCAGGCCGCCCTGCTGTCCATCCCGGTGGGTCGTCTCGGTCGTCCACGCCTGGACCGGGAGATCCGGTGGGCGCTGCTCCCACACGAAGGCCGGGAAGGTGCCGGGAGGAAAAGCCTCCGGGAACAGATTGGCTTCGGCCACGTCCGGCACGGAAAAGGTTAAGGTCATGGACCCACGCTAGACAGTTCGTTCAATACCGTCAATCTTGATAGCTCGATCAATGTTAGCCTGGACGCCATGTCCTCTTTGACCGCTGCGGAAGCCACCGGGTTGCTGGGTGTGAAGCCCGCCACGCTGTACGCCTACGTGTCGCGCGGGCTGGTGCGCTCGGAGCCGGGGCCCGCCGGGACGCGGGAGAGGCGCTACAAGGCGGAGGATGTCCACGCCTTGCTCGGCCGCCAGACCATTCGCCGGGATCCCGAAGGGGCCGTGCAGGAGGCCGTGGGCGGCGCGCTGCACTGGGGCGTCCCCGTGCTCGACAGCGCCCTGACCCTGATCGCGGGTGGACAGCTGCGCTACCGCGGTCAGGACGCGGTCGCCCTGGCCCAGGAAGCAAGTGTCGAGGAGGTCGCCGCCCTGCTCTGGACCGGGGACCGCGAGGGCTGGGCGCAGCTGCCGCTCAAGGCCCGGATGCCGCTCCAGCCCTTGCCGCACGCCTTGTCGGGCAGTGAGGCTCTGGCCTATGCCCTCACGCACGCGGGGGCGCATGACCTGACCGCCGGAGACACCCGGCCTGGGGCGCTCCCCGCCCAGGCGGCGCGGGTGCTCAACCTGCTGTACGCCACCCTGGAACGCTTCGAGCGCATTCCCCCGGCCCCGGACCTGGCCCTGCACGCCCGGCTGGCCCGGGCCTGGAACGCCCCGGAGGGTGCCGACCTCCTGCGGTTGGCGCTGATCCTGCTGGCGGACCACGAGCTCAACGTCAGCGCGTTCACCGCCCGGGTCACGGCCAGCGGGGGAGCCAACCTGCACCACGTGACCCTGGCCGCCCTGTGTGCTCTCCAGGGCCGCCAGCATGGCCTGAGCGTCGTGGAGACTTCCGAGCTGATCACCCACGCGCGCCGGGACGGCCCGGCACGGGCGCTGCGGGACGCCACCCGCCGTCAGGCCCGGATTCCCGGTTTCGGGCACCGGCTCTACCCGGACGGGGATCCGCGCGCCGCGGCCCTGCTGGAGGCGCTGGCGCGTTTCTCCGCCGATCATCCCGCGCTGAAGGCGGTCCAGAAGCTGGCGGCTCTCGTCCGCGCGGAGACGGGGGAGCGGCCGAACGTCGACCTCGCGCTGGGGGCGCTGGGACAGGTGCTGGGCCGCGGCACGGACGACGCGGTGACCCTCTTCGCCCTGGGCCGGGCCGTGGGTTGGCTGGCCCACGCCCTGGAGACCGTGCTGGGGGGCCAGATGATCCGCCCGCGGGCGCGGTACGTGGGACGCACCGGGTAGGGTGACCCCGCCGCTAGCGGACGGTGAGGGACCCCAGCGGCGTGCTGTGGCCCGCCTCATCCTGAAGGGCCAGCCGGTAAGGCCCGGGCATCAGCAGCAGCGTCACCTCGCCTCCGGAGCCCATCAGAAGCTGGTCGGCTGGAACCGCGTCGGCTGGCCCCCCAGCGGGAAAGGCCTGCACGAGTCGGCGCCCCCCGCCAGCCCAGGCCGCGACCCGCACCCGCGCGGGGGTCCGTCCTTCCCCGTACAGCCACCCTGGCCGCCCCGCGATGAGGACCGGGTCCGGGTGAAAGACCTGCAGGTCGTTGCGTTGGAATGGTGTGATCTTCACGGACCTTCCCTGCCCGTCTTGCAGCACTGAGGGAACACGCGGGTGGTGTGCGGCCAGCACGGCCCGGCGCACGGGATCGTCGCGGCGGGCGTCCCCCGTGGACAGCCCGGCGGTCTGGTCGATCGTCAGGGGGTCGAGGCCGGTGAGTGCCCGCAGCCGCAGGGCCGTGCGGTGGATGGCCTCACCCCCGTAGTCATGAGGCTCCTCGACGTTATGCGAGTACCGCACGAAGCTCTCTAGGGGTCAAAAGTGGCGAGGAAGTCGGGAAACGCGTG
>NZ_JASNGB010000084.1 GCF_030271215.1 Deinococcus rhizophilus
ACGATTCGCCGCGCCCCGGCAGCCACCGCCCCCCTGCTGCCCCTGCACGCCGCCCCGCCCGAGGAAACCGGGACGGGCCTCGCCCCGCTGGAGTCCGAGCAGGAACTCTACCGCCGTGCGGTGCCGCGCAGCTGGGCGGGCGCCCGGCTCTCGGTGCTCTCCCTTCCCCCCGGTGTGGAGGTCGTGGGGGTGGTGCGCGGGGGCACCGTGCGGGTGCCGCGCCCCCAGATGCGCCTGACCGCCGAAGACGAACTCGTGTTCCTGGCCCGGCCCGACGCCTACGCCGCCCTGGAAGGGGTGCTGCGGCTGCCGGGCGTGTGAGGAGCGGGGGGGGGCTGAAGCCCTGGAGCAGTCGACGAAAAAAGACCCCCTCACCCCGCTGAGGCGCAGCGCCCCTGTCCCAGGGAAGAGGGCCCTGCAGCACTCGGCCGGTCAGGAAACCCCGCCCCTGCTGACCACCGACTCCTGACGGCCGGAAGCTCGCCCATAATGCCCCGGTGACTGCCGTTCCGCCCTCCTCCCGCGACCCCTGGACTCCCAACGAACGCCTCGGCATTCTCAACGGCTGGCTGGTGTCGGTGGGGGACGGGTTTCTGAGCGTGTCGGTGGTCGTGGCGGGCTTCGCGGCGCGGCTGGGGGCGCCCAATTTCGTGATCGGGCTGCTTCCGGCCATCGCGGGGGGCGGGTGGATGCTGCCGCAGTTGCTGGTGGCCTCGCGGGTGCGGTCGCTGCCGTACAAGCTGCCCGTCTACCGCTCGGCGGCGCTGGTGCGGCTGCTGACCTACCTGGCGATGGTGGTCGTCGCGGCGACCCTGGCCGACCGCCCGGCCCTGTGTCTGACCCTCTTTGTGCTGGCGATGATGGTCAACGCACTGGCCTCGGGGGTGGCGGGCCTGCCCTTTCTGGAGGTGGTCAGCAAGACCGTGTCCCCCGAGCGCCGACCTCGGTTCTTCGCCACCCGCAACCTGTGGGGCGGGCTGCTCGCGTTCGGGGCGGGGCTGGCGGTGCGGGGCATCCTGGGGTCGGACCTCGCGTTTCCCTACAACTACGCGCTGCTGTTCCTGCTGGGGACCATCGCCTTCACGGTGGGCTACGGCGTGTTCGGACGGGTGGAGGAGCCACCGGACGAGCCGCTGTCACCCGGCAACCTGCGCGACGAGTTGCGGGCGATTCCGCAGACCCTGGGGGACGCGCACTTCCGGGCCTTCCTGCGCGTGCGGTTGCTGCTGGCGGCGGCGAGCATGGCCGAGCCCTTTTACGCGGTGTACGCGCTGCGCGACCTGAATTACCCGGTGGCCACCCTGGGCACCTTCGTGATGGCGCTGACCGGGGCCGCGCCCCTCTCCAACCTGGTGTGGCGCCGGGTGGCCGAGCGCAAGGGCTCGCGCCGGATCATCCGCTACGCCAGCGTCAGCGCGGGCCTCGCGCCGCTCGTGGCCCTGACGGTGGGGGAACTGGGGCTGCCCAGCCTCGCCTACCTGGGGGTGTTCGTGCTGTCCAGCGTGGCGCTGCAAGGCTTCAACCTCGGGCACACCAACCACCTGCTGAACATCTCGCCGCCCGAGTCGCGCAGCCGGTATATCGGCACCCTCAACACGCTGGTGGGCGCGGCCCTCTTCGCCCCGGTCGCGGGCGGGCTGCTCGCGGACGCGGCAGGCTACGCGGCGGTCTTCGTGCTGAGTGCCGCTCTGTACGCGGCGGCGTGGTGGTCCTGCGGGCGGCTGCGGCGGGACGCGTAGGGTGAGTGACTAGGAGCCGGTCGCCAGAGAGCGGTGGTTGCCCTGGCGACCGGTAATCTTTGGTGGACGTACCACAGCAGTGGGTAAGTTTCTGCTTTTCGCTCCTCCCCTTGAGGGGGGAGGCCGGGAGGGGGTGAACAGGCCGGGCATCCAGAGAAATGAGCTTTCTCTTGCTTGTGGTCCTCCACTAATGCCCCAGAATCTTGCTCAGAAACACCCGCGCCCGCTCGTGCTGGGGATTGGTGTAAAAGGCTTCCGGCGTGGTGTCCTCCACGATCTGCCCGGCGTCGAAAAAGAGGATGCGGTCGGCCACCTCGCGGGCAAAGCCCATCTCGTGCGTGACGACCAGCATGGTCATGCCCGAGCGGGCGAGTTCCTTCATCACGTCGAGCACCTCCTTGATCATCTCGGGGTCGAGCGCGGAGGTCGGCTCGTCAAAGAGCATCACGCGGGGATCCATCGCCAGGGCGCGGGCGATGGCGACGCGCTGCTGCTGCCCGCCGGAGAGTTGCGCGGGGAACTTGCCCGCCTGCTCCTCGATCCCGACCCGCCGCAGCAGGTCCAGGGCACGCTGCTGCGCCTCGGCCCTGCTCGTCCGGCGCACGCGGGTGGGCGCCAGCGTCACATTGTCCAGCACAGTCAGGTGCGGAAAGAGGTTGAACGACTGAAACACCATCCCGACCTCGCGCCGCACCGCGTCGAGGTTGCGGGCCCCCTGCAGGGGAATGCTGTCCACGACGATGCTGCCCCCGTCGTGGGGATCGAGCGCGTTGAGGGTGCGGATAAAGGTGCTCTTGCCGCTGCCCGACGGCCCGATCACCACGACCACCTCGCCGGGCTGCACGGTCACGCTGACCCCGCGCAGGGCGTGGAAGGAGCCGAAATGCTTGTGCACGTCCTGCGCGACGATGATGGGCTCGGCAGCGGAAGCGGGCTGGGTCATGGGGGCAGTGTAGCGGGGACGGCGGGCCGGGGGCTTTTCCGCCTTCAGGCCCGGAGAGCGGGGGAAGCCGCCAGCGAGTCGTCCAGCGCCGTCCCCCCGTCCCGGCCTGCTGCTCGCCCCGCCCGCAGGACTGGCCGGAAGCGTCGCCATTTGGGATAAGCTGCCCGCACATTCCACCTTTCACCGCGGGCTGCCCCTACCGGCGCAGACCCCACAGGAGACCCCATGAAGCACCGCAAGCGACTGCTGACCGCCGCCGTCCTCGGCACCGCCGCCCTCGCCGCCGCGCAGGGCACCACCTTCCTGACCATCGGGTCGGGCGCCACCACCGGGGTGTACTTCCCCGTCGCCACCGGCATGGCGAAGCTGATCACCGACGCCAACACGGGCGTCCGCGCCAACGCCCGTTCCACCGGCGGCAGCGTCTTCAACATGACGGCGCTGGGCACCGGGGAACTCGACGCGGCCGTCACCCAGAACGACGTCGCCTACTACGCCTACCGGGGCACCGGCCTGCAAGCCTTCCAGGGCAAGGCGAACAGCAAGCTCCGCACGATGGCGGTCCTCTACCCGGAAGTGCTGCACGTGGTCGCCCGCAAGGACGCCCGCATCAACTCCATCGCCGACCTGAAGGGCAAGCGGGTCGTGATCGGGGACCTGGGCTCGGGCACCGAGCAGACCGCCCGGCAGGTGCTTGAGGCCTACGGGCTGAACTTCGACGACCTCGGACAGGCGCTGCGGGTCTCGCCCGCCCAGGGCATCACGCTGATGCAGGACAAGCGGGCCGACGCGCTGTTCTACACGGTCGGCGTGGGCGCCAGCGCCATCAGCCAGATCGCGCAGACGGTGGACATCAAGATGGTGCCGGTCGCGGGCAACCAGGCCGCCGCGCTGATCAAGAAGTACCCCTTCTACGTGCGCTACAACGTCCCCGCCCGCTCCTACAAGGGCGTGGGCGCCACCGTCCCCAGCGTGGCGGTGCAGGCGACCCTGGTCACGACCTCCGACGTGTCCACCGACGCCGTGTACAGGGCGATGCGGGCCGCGTTCGGCAACGAGGAGGCGCTCAAGGCCCTGCACCCCGCCCTCGCGCAGAACTTCTCCTACGCCAAGGCCGTCAAGGGCCTGCCCGCGCCGCTGCACCCCGGCGCCGTGCGCTTCTTCCGCGAGAAGGGCGTCAACGTCCGCTGATCCCTGACGCTGGGGCCAGCCGCCCGACCCGACGCGGCTGGCCCCTCGCTTTTCTCGATGAAATGAGGACCCTATGAGTGACCCCACAAGGCCGATCTCCACCGATCCGGCCCTGGAGATGACGGAGGGCGAGCGCCGCGCCCTGGAAATCGTGGAGGCGAACGAGACGGGGGGGCGGCAGCTGTCCGGCCCTTCCCGGTGGCTGGTGACCCTGGTCGCGCTGGCGTGGTGCGGCTTTCAGATGTACGCCGCGCAGGTCGGCACGGTGGACACGCTGCTGCTGCGGGCCACGCACCTCGCGTTCGCCTTCTCGCTGGCCTACCTGGTGTTCACTGCGCGCAAGACGCCGGGACAGGCGCAGCGGGGGGTGCCCTGGTACGACTGGATTCTGGGATCGGGCGCGGTGGCGACCACCATCTACCTGATCACCCATTACCCCACCATCGCCAACGTGCAGGGCGGGGCGCTCAACCCGGCCGACGTGTGGGTGGGAAGTGCCTTGATCATCCTGCTGCTGCTCGCGGCGTGGCGCACGGTTGGGATCGCCATGCCCATCGTGGCGAGCGTGTTCATGCTGTACGCGCTGACCGGGCCGCGCGGCCTGATCCGGGGCGACCTCGGGCCGCAGCTTCAGCTGCACGCGGGGCAGACCTGGCCGCAGGTCGTGGGGCAACTGTTCGCCAACACCGAGGGCATCTTCGGGACCGCCATCGGCGTCTCGGCGCAGATCGTCTTCCTGTTCGTGCTGTTCGGGGCGATCTTCGACAAGCTGGGCGCGGGCGAGTGGTTCATGAACGTGGCGCAGGGGCTGCTGGGCGGCTTCCGGGGCGGCCCGGCCAAGGCCAGCGTGCTGAGCAGTGCCCTGAACGGCATCATCAGCGGCTCGTCGGTGAGCAACGTGGTCACGGGCGGCAACATCACCATCGGCACGATGAAGCGGGTGGGCTACTCGGCCGAGAAAGCCGGGGCCATCGAGGTCGCCAGCTCCAGCAACGGCCAGCTGATGCCCCCGGTGATGGGCGCGGCGGCCTTCATCATGGCGAGTAACCTCAACATCGAGTACCGCACGCTGATCCTCGCGGCGGCGATTCCCGCCTTCCTGTGTTACGGGGCGCTGCTGGTGGTCACGCACATCGAGGCGCTCAAGCTGGGGCTGCGCGGCCTGCCAAAGGATGAACTGCCCTCGGTGCGCCGGACGCTGCGGGCAGGCTGGTACTACCTTATTCCGCTCGTCTACCTGATCGGCACGCTGACCATCAACCCGGAAGCCACCCCCGAGCGGGTCGCGCTGAACACCATCTTCCTGATGATCGGGATGTTGCTGGTGCAGGAGGCGTGGCGGGGGCGGCAGGACGGACGCGGAGTCGGGCACGGCCTGCTGAACGGCGGGAAGCGGCTGATGGAGGCTGCCGAGGGCGGGGCGCGGTCCATGATCGGCATCGCCATCGCCACGGCGGCCGCCGGGATCATCGTCGGGATCGTGACCATCACCGGGCTGGGCTTCGGGCTGGCCAACATCGTGGAAACCGTCAGCGGAGCGTTCCGGGGCCTGTTCACGGTGCTCGGGGGGCTGCTGCCCGGCGTGGACACGGCCTCGGTCGTGACGGTCGGGACCATGATCGTCGTGCTGCTGATGGCGCAACTGATCGCGTTGATCCTGGGCATGGGTCTGCCCACCACCGCCAATTACATCCTGATGAGTGCGCTGATCGTGCCCATCATCGCCCAGATCGCGGGGCTGGACACGACCAACCCGGCGCAGATGCTCCCAGTCCACATGTTCGTCTTCTACTTCGGCATCATGGCCGACTCGACGCCCCCGGTCGCGCTGGCTGCCTTCGCCGCCGCCGCGATCTCAGGCGGCAATCCGGTGGCGACGGGCGTGCAGGCCTTCCAGTACGAACTCAGGACGGCGCTGCTGGCGTACATGATGTTCTTCAATCCCGCCCTGCTGCTGATCGCGGGCGGCCGGCTGGGGGGCCTCCCCTGGGGCGAGGCGATCCCGATGATCCTCTTCGCGTTCCTGGGGCTGGTGGCGTTCAGCGCCGCCACCCTGCGCTACCTGCACCGCCGCACCAACGTGGTGCAGACGCTGGTGCTGCTGGTCGCGTCGTTCATCCTGATCATCCCCACGGCGCTGGTCTGGAACCTCGCGGCGCTGGCCCTGTTCGCCGGGGTGTACTTCTGGCAGAAGGCCGGGAGCCGCCACGAGCCGCCGGGGGTGGCGGTGGCGTAGCGCGTAGCGCCGTCAATGGCGAGTCGCCAGCCATACGGACTCCGTCTGTTTCGTGAACAAACCGGCGCTCTTCCGGTTTGTTCACTCCACGCCCGGAACCCGTTTTTCTCCTTCTCGCTCCGCTCGGATTTCAGGTTTACGCGTCAACCTTTCAATCGGAGTCCGGATCAGAACAGCGGGAGCCCCCAGCCTGTGCGCCGGGGGCTTTTGCCTGGGAACTGATTGCTGGACTGGCGATCCTCTACCGCGTGGCGATCCTCACCCGCTTCTCCAGCTGGTCGGTAAACAGCGTCATCACGGTGGTCAGGGCGAGGTACACGCAGGCCACGGTGGTCAGCACCGGGATGGGCTGGAAGGTCTCGCTGGAGACGCGGTTCCCGGCCAGGGTCAGCTCCAGCAGGGCGATGGTGGACGCCAGCGACGAGTCCTTGAGCAGCGCCACGAGGTTGTTGACCAGCGGCGGCACCACCACCCGCATCGCCTGCGGCAGCACCACCGTCTGCATCGTCTGCCCCCCGCTGAGGCCCAGCGAGCGGGCGGCCTCGGTCTGCCCACGCGGAATCGCCAGAATCCCGGCGCGGACCACCTCGGCGTTGTAGGCCCCGACATTGAGCGAGAGCGCGATCACGGCGGACCAGAACTCGTTGAGTTCGAGGTCGATGCCGATGCCCTGGAGAATCAGCGGCAGCGCGTTGTACACGAACAGAATCTGCACCAGCAGCGGCGTGCCGCGAATCAACCAGATAAAGACGCTGGCGGGCGCCCGCACCAGCCACAGGGCACTCGTCCGCATGATGCCCGCGACCATGCCGATCAGCAGGCCGATCAACCCGCTGACCACCGTGAGCTGCAGCGTGATCCGCGCCCCCTCCACGAACAGGTCGGCGCGGGGGCCGATCGGGTCGGGCATCTGGCGCAGGATCAGGGTGATCAGGAAAAACAGCAGCAAAAAGGCCGCCGCTGCCCCGGCCACCCAGCCCACCAGGGCCAGCCCCCCCAGCGGCCTGCGGGCCGGAGCGGTCACGCGGCGCTCCGGCGGCTTTCAGCGCACCGGCCGAACAGACAATGAAACTCGTGTTGCATTGGGCCGATGATGCCACAGCCGCTGGCAGCCGGAGCGGCACAGACCAACAGGGGGAGGTGGGCCGGGCTGGCCCCCCCTCCCCCACCCACCGCCCCGCGCTTCAGCGGCAGCGCACGTCCTGCCCGAAGTACTTCTGGCTGATCTTGGCGTAGGTGCCGTTTTGCTGCGACCGGGCAAGGGCGGCGTTCAGTTCCTTGAGCAGGCTGGCATTGCCCTTCTTGACGGCCATCGCCACCCGCTCGTTGAACAGCAGGTCGCCCTGCCTGATCTTGCCCTTCTGCGCCTTCACGAGGTCGATCCCGGTGAACTTGTCGCCCACCCAGGCATCCACCCGGCCCGCCATCAGCGCGGCCTGCGCGGCGGTGTCGGTGGGGTAGGTCTTGACCTCACCCACGCCGGGCACCTTGCGGACATTCTCCAGGTAGGTGGTGCCCACCTGCACGCCCACCCGCTTTCCCTTCAGGGCGGCGGCGGTCAGGGGGCCGCCCGGCTTGGCGACGATGGCCCCGCCCGTGCAGTAGTGCGGCGTGGAGAAGTCCACGGCCCTGGCCCGCTCGGGGTTGATGCCGTGGCTGGCGATCACGAAGTCGTAGCGGTTCTGGTTGAGCCCGATCAGCAGGTTGTCGAAGGGCTGGGTGGTCCACTCCACCTTCAGCCCGAGCCCCTTGGCCATCGCCTCGGCGAGTTCGACCTCGAAGCCGGTGAGCTGCTTGCCCTTCAGCAGGTTGAAGGGCGGGAAGGCGCCCTCGGTGGCGATCTTGACCGTGCCGGACTTCTTGATCTCGGCCCAGGTGCGGGCCTCGGCGCTGGTGGCGAGCAGGGCGAGGGCGGTCAGGGTCAGCAGGGCTCGTTTCATGGGTGGACCTCCGGGAACCACAGGGACTGCTGCGGCCTACTCTAGCGTGCATGGATGAAGAAAATGCAACCCAAAAGCAGCAATTGAAAACCGGAGCATCGCTCCCACCTCCCAGATGGAAGGTGCGGGACGCTCCGGCCTGTCGGGGATCAATCCTTGGTGGAGATCACGGTGACGGTGGAGGGGCCAGGGCTGACCTGGGTTGTCTGTGGGGCCACGGCGGCGGGCGCGGGCGTCCTCACCGGGGCCTGACCGGTCTCCGGGTACTCGTACCCCAGGCCCTGGGTGTCGGCCTGTCCGCGCTTGCCCGTCGGGGTGCCCCGGTCGATGGCGAGTTCAGTCTCGGCATCGAACGCGTGCAGGCGCGTCTGGTCGATCAGCAGGTCGATGTCGTCGCCCACGTCGAGGGGAGCCTGGCCCTCCACCTTGGCGGTCAGGTGCTGGCCCTGCACGTCGATCACGAGGTCGGTCTGGGCGCCCAGCGGTTCCACGACCACGACCTGCCCGCGCAGGACGTTCTGGCCGTGCGGGAGGTCCGTGTGCCCCATCACGCCGACATGCTCGGGGCGGATGCCCAGGTGGACCTCGCGGCCCTCGTAGGCCCGCAGGCTCTGCCCGAGGCGGCCCATCGCGGCCACCCGGCTGCCGCCGATCACGAACTCGCCGCCCTCGACCCGTGCGGTCAGGAAGTTCATGGAGGGGCTGCCGATAAAGCCCGCCACAAACCTGTTCTGCGGGAAGTCGTAGAGATTCATCGGCGTGTCGACCTGCATGATCAACCCGTCTCGCATCACCACGATGCGGTTGCCCAGCGTCATCGCCTCGACCTGATCGTGGGTCACATAGACGATGGTGGCCCCCAGACGGCGGTGCAGCTGGGAAATCTGCGAGCGCATCTCGACGCGCAGCTTGGCGTCGAGGTTGGAAAGCGGCTCGTCCATCAGGAACACGGACGGCTCGCGCACGATGGCGCGGCCCATCGCCACGCGCTGGCGCTGCCCGCCCGAGAGTTCCTTGGGCTTGCGCCCCAGCAGGTGCTCGATCTGCAGAATGCGGGCGGCGTCGCGCACCCGGCGGTCGATGTCGGCCTTGGGCGTCTTGCGCAGCTTGAGCCCAAAGGCCATGTTCTCGTAGACGTTCATGTGCGGGTACAGCGCGTAGTTCTGAAACACCATCGCGATGTCGCGGTCCTTGGGCGGCACGTCGTTGACCACCCGCCCGCCGATGCTCAGCACCCCGTCGCTGATGTCCTCGAGCCCCGCGATCATCCGCAGCGTGGTCGACTTGCCGCAGCCCGACGGACCCACGAACACCATGAACTCGCGGTCCTCGATATGCAGATTGAAGTCCTTGACCGCGTGGTGCTTGGTGCCGTAGCGCTTGTTGATGTTCTCCAGAACGACTTCTGCCATGACGCTCTCCTTACGCCCCTGCTCTCGCCCGTGAGTGTGCCGCCTGTGGATCAGGGCAGCGGGTCGGGCGACCGGGGTTCGCCTAGAACCTGGGTGAACGCTGACGCGGAAACGGACAGGGGTAGTGTACTCCGGACGAGACAGAAATCGTGACCTGGGCGCCATAGGAATGGGGTATGACGGGGCCTGACCCTCGGCTGGTGGTGACCCAACGACGGGGGCGGCCCCCTCACCGGGAGCCGCCCTCCGTGTCCTGTCCGTGTGGCCGGGGCTTACGCCGCGCCCTGAGCGCCGAACTGCATCTTGAAGATGTACTTGGTGACCTCGCCCTTGAGGGTGTCGATCATGTCGTTGAACATGTTCGTGGCCTCGAACTTGTACTCGGTGAAGGGGTCGCGCTGGCCGTAACCGCGCAGGCCGATGCCCTGCCTCAGCACGTCCATGCCGTGCAGGTGCTCCTTCCAGTGCTGGTCGACAAGTTGCAGCAGCACGTAGCGCGACAGGCTGTTGAGCATGGTGGGGCTCAGCTCGTCCTTGCGGGCGTCGAAGGCGTCGGCCACGGCTTCCAGCAGCTGCGCGTGGGCAGCGTCGGGGTTCATGCCGCGCATCGCCTCGAAGTCGTAGCTCTCCAGCGGGGGCACGGCGTCCACCATGTTGGTCCGCAGGGTCTCGAGGTCCCAGCTCTCGGGCGCCTGATCGAGCGGCGCGTAGTAGGCGAGCTGCATCTCGGCGAAGTCGGCGATCATGCCCTCGGTCGATTCCTCGACGTCCTCGTCGGTGCCCAGCAGGACCTCACGGCGCTGGGCGTAGATGGTGTCACGCTGCACGCTCATCACGTTGTCGAACTCCAGCAGCTGTTTGCGGATGCCGAAGTTGCGGTCCTCCACGCGGGCCTGCGCCTTCTCGATGGCCCCGGTGACCATCTTGGCCTCGATCGGCTGGGTGTCGTCCATGCCGAGGCGGTCCATCATGGCGACCACGCGGTCGTTGGCAAAGAGGCGCATCAGGTCGTCCTCGAAGGAGACGTAAAAGCGGCTGGAGCCGGGGTCGCCCTGACGTCCGGCGCGGCCGCGCAGCTGGTTGTCGATGCGCCGGGACTCGTGGCGCTCGGTGCCGATGATGTGCAGCCCGCCCAGCTCCTGCACCCGCTGGCGGTCGGCCACGGTGTCGCTCTGGAGTTGCTGCGCCTGCCGGATAAAGTCGGGCACCATGCCGGGAATCTGCATGCCCAGGTGCTCGGCCTCGGGGTCGCCCCGGCTGATCGCCTTGATAAAGCCCTCGGCCTCGGGGGCAAAGCGGCTGATGCCGAAGTTCTGCTCGACGGCCTCGCCCAGGATGAACTCGGCGTTGCCCCCCAGCATGATGTCGGTGCCGCGCCCCGCCATGTTGGTGGCGATGGTGACGGTGCCGCTGCGGCCCGCCTGCGCGATGATGCTGGCCTCCTGCGCCTCGAACTTGGCGTTCAGGACGGCGTGCTTGATCTCCGCTTCCGACAGCAGCGCACTCAGCTGCTCGCTGGTGTCAATGCTGGCCGTACCGATCAGGATCGGGCGCCCGCCCGCGTGCATCTCGCGGACCTCGTTCACGACGGCGGCGTACTTGCCCATGCGGGTGCGGTACACCAGGTCCTCGGCATCCTTGCGCAGAATCGCCCGGTTGGTCGGGATCACCAGCACGTCCGAGCCGTAGATATCGAGGAATTCCTTTTCCTCGGTCTTGGCGGTGCCGGTCATCCCGGCGAACTTGCCGTACAGGCGGAAGAAATTCTGGTAGGTGATGGTGGCGAGCGTCTGGTTCTCGTTCTCGATCTTGACGCCTTCCTTGGCCTCGATCGCCTGATGCAGTCCCTCGCCGTAGCGGCGGCCCGGCATGCTTCTCCCGGTGAACTCGTCGATGATGACGACCTCGCCTTCCTCGTTGATGATGTAGTCCTTCTCGCGCTGGTACAGCTCCCTGGCCCGGATCGCCTGGGTGATCATGTGGGCCTTGTCCATGTTCTCGGGGCTGTAGAGGTCGCCCAGCGACAGCAGCCGCTCGATCTTGGAGATGCCCCCCTCGGTGAGGTGGACCTGCTTGCTCTTTTCCTCGATGGTGTAGTCGCCGGTCGGCTCGGCCCGCTTGCCGGGTTCGGCGGGCTCGCCCTTCTGCAGGCGGCGAATCAGCTTGGCAAAGAGGTAATACTGGTCGGTCGCCTTTTCCGCCGCGCCCGAGATGATCAGCGGGGTGCGGGCCTCGTCGATCAGGATGGAGTCCACCTCGTCGACGATGGCGAAATTCAGGGGCGATTCGGCCCGCAAGGAGAGCTGCTCGCGGCTCTGGGCCATGTTGTCGCGCAGGTAGTCGAAGCCCAGCTCCGAGTTGGTGACGTAGGTGATGTCGCAGGCGTAGGCGGCCTGCTTCTGGTGCGGCTGCAGGTCACGGCTGGCGAGCCCCACGGTCAGGCCCAGCGTGCGGTACAGCAGCCCCATCTCCTCCATGCCCACCCGGGCAAGGTAGTCGTTCACCGTGACGAGGTGGGTGCCCTTGCCCTCCAGCGCGTTGAGGGCGAGGGCCAGCGTGGCGACGAGCGTCTTGCCCTCGCCGGTGCGCATCTCCGCGATGCGGCCCTGGTGCAGCGCGGCCCCGCCGATCAGCTGCACGTCGTAGTGCCGCTTGCCGATGGAGCGCCGCCCGGCCTCCCGGATCAGGGCGAAGGCCGGGATAATCACGTCGTCGAGGCTCTCGCCGCCCTCCTGCACGCGCTTGCGCAGGGCCATAAAGGCTTCGGCGAGGTTCTCGATCTTCTGGGTTTCTTCTTCCAGCGCGTTGACGGGCTGCACGACCGTTTTCACGATTCGCGCCACGTCGCGCTGGTTGTTGTCAAACACTTTGTTCAGGACACGAAACATGATGCGCGAGTATAGCGCGTGGCCCGGCTGCCCATCGCCAGATTTCAGTAAGTGCAGTGTAAGAAACTTGAGCGTAGGAGGCTCAGCGGACGGGGGGTGGGAATCTGGACAGACAGACCGGAAGGGGGGGAACGACCAGGCCCGTCAAGGGGCAAGACGCCCGGCCAACTTCAAGTCCCTCGGCGTCTCGCGGCTCACTCCCTGGGAGGGCTGACGCTCCTACGGTTTCCGTCCAAGGCTCTTCCTGGATTCCGGGGAGCTGAGGGGTAGCGGGGGTA
>NZ_JASNGB010000085.1 GCF_030271215.1 Deinococcus rhizophilus
CGTGGGCGAGCAGCGCCCGGCCCCGGTCGACGAACGCGGCGAGGTCCACCGCGCTGCCTCCATTCACCGTGCTGCCCCCGGTCACGGCGCGACCTCGGCGGAACGCTCGGCGCGGCCCAGCGAGGCGTAGGCGTAGTCACCGCCCGAGGTCACGTCGCGGTAGCGGTTGACCACGAAGCCCAGCAGGCGCACCCCCAGCCGCCCGGCGTCCTCGACCAGCCGCTCCAGGGGAACGCGGGGGGCCGAGGCGTCGGTCACCAGGATCATGCCGTCGAGGCGCCGGGCCAGCGCGAGCGTGTCCGCGATCTTGAGGGCCGGGGGCGTGTCGAGCAGCGCGAGGTCGTAGCCGGGCAGCAGGCGGCGAATCTCGGCCTCGAACACCGCCGGGTCCAGCCGGGTCGCCCGCGACGAGAGCAGGGACACCCCCGGCGCCACCTCCTCCCACAGCCGGAAGTCACCGCCGAGTTCCTGCGGCGCCGCCCCGCTGCCGGTCAGCCAGTGGGTCTCCTGGGTGCGCCGGAAGACGTCCGCGTCCACCACCAGCACCCGCAGACCGTGACCCGCGAGGCTCAGCGCCAGCCCCGCCGTCAGGGTGCTCTTGCCGTCGGCCACCCCGGCGCTGGAGACCACCAGCGCGGGCCGCTCACGCCCGGCCAGTTCGGACAGCACGCCCACCCGCACGAATTCGAGCTGCTCGTGAAAGAGGCCCTGCCGCACCCAGCCCAGCCCGCCCCGCGCTCCCCGGCGGCCCGGCAGCGGCGGCAGGGTGCCCAGCACGGGCAGCCCCAGGCCACGCAGGTCCTCGGGGCCGCGCACCCGTGGGCGCAGGCTGTCGAGCAGCGAGAGCCCCAGCACCCCGAACAGCAGGACCGCCCCGAACACCAGCAGCGCGTCGCGCCCTGGCCGGGGCGCGACGGGGCTTTGCGGCCGGACCGCCTCGGCCAGCGCCGAGAGCGTGCCGCTGACGGTCTGCTCCAGCACCTCGACCTGCTGCAGCCGCTGCACCACGTCCCCGCGCAGCCGTTCGAGGGTGCGCTCGTCGAGGGGAGTGGGAGCCGCCGCGATGCGGGCGGTCAGGTCGTCGCGCTCGGTGATCAGATTCTGCCGGGCCCGCACGANAGCGCCGAGAGCGTGCCGCTGACGGTCTGCTCCAGCACCTCGACCTGCTGCAGCCGCTGCACCACGTCCCCGCGCAGCCGTTCGAGGGTGCGCTCGTCGAGGGGAGTGGGAGCCGCCGCGATGCGGGCGGTCAGGTCGTCGCGCTCGGTGATCAGATTCTGCCGGGCCCGCACGATGCCCCCCAGCGCCCGCTGCCGGTCCCACTCCAGCAGTGCCCGCGCAAAGGCGTCGGCGCCCCCCTGGGCCAGTTGCGCGGTGGGAGCCCGCACCGCGACCTCGTAGACCCCCACGAAATCCTGATTGACCTCGGCACTCAGCTCGACGCTGCGCCCTTCCCCGGCGCTCGCCTCCGCCTGCAGGGTGTCCAGCAGCTCACGCCGCGCGGGGGAATCGGGCTCCGTCCGGCGCACCTCGGCCAGTGCTGAGCGCCACACCGCCGGGGAGCGCAGGGCCCGTTCCACCACGGCGGGAGGCAGCGGCGGGGCCGTCACCAGCGTCTGGAGGATCACCGAGTTGCCGCTTCCGGGGGGCAGCGCCGCCAGGCTGGCCGTTCCCTGGTACACCGCCGGGCGGCTGCCCGAGAGCAGGTAGGTCAGGCCCGCGAGCAGCAGGGCCGCCGCGAGCAGGGGAAGGGCGGCGCGGCGCAGTACCCGCAGCAGGGCAGTCAGGTCGAGGTCCTTGGGCTGGTCAGTCGGCATGGGGGTCCTTGGGGTGGGGGTCCGGGCTGGGAGGATGCGGGGCAAATCGGCCGTCATGCTACCCCGTCCGCCGCCGCCGCCCTTCATGCTTTTGGGACAAACCGGCGGCGGCTCCTCATCTGCTCGTCACGTGACGAGCACCCCTGGCCTGCCCCCACGGCCCGCGTCCGATTGGCCCGCGCCCGATTGACGCCCCGGGGTGGGCGGGCTAGCTTCGGCCCATGCGCAGACTGTCCGGGCCAGGGCTTTCCTTCAGGCGGGCACTGCTCGCCGCCCTGATCCTGGTCACGGCAGAGGCAGGGGCGGCCCGGCTCACGGTCTTCGCAGCGAGCAGCCTGACCGACGCCCTGGGCGAGATCGGCCGGGTCTTCGACTCCCGCACCGGGCACCAGACCCGCTTCAGCTTCGCCGGGTCGTCCAGCCTGCGCACCCAGCTGGAGCGGGGAGCCCGGGCCGACGTGTTCGCCAGCGCGAGCCTGGGCCAGTACGCACCGCTGCGGTCGCAGGGTCTGGCCGGGCCACACACTCTCTTCGCCCGCAACCGTCTCACGGTGCTGACCCCGGCGGCGCGGCCCCTGATCGGCGGTCTGGCGGGGCTGGCGCGGCCCGGGCTGCGGCTGATCGTGGCCGGACCGGGGGTGCCTGCCGGGGAGGCCACCGCCCGGACGCTGAGCCTGATGGACGCCTCGGGGAACTATGGCCCGGAGTTCACCCGGCGGGTGCGGGCCAACGTGGTCAGCGAGGAACCCAATGTGCGGCAGGTCGCCCTCAAGGTGGGTCTGGGGCAGGCCGACGCCGCCTTCGTGTACCGCTCGGACCTGACGCCGGGGCTGCGGGGCAAGGTGCGGACCTATTCCCTGCCGGACAGCGTCAACCCGCCCGTCGCGTACCCCATCGGGGTGCTGAAGGGGAGCCGCGAGGCAGAGGCCGCAGCGGCGTTCATCCGGTTCGTGCGTTCGCCGGAGGGCCAGCGCATCCTGATCCGCTGGGGCTTCTTGCCCGCCCCGTGATGCCCGCCCCGTGAGCCGTGCCCCGGCCCCGCACCCGGTCCCGGTGCTGCTCAGCGCCCTGATGGTGGGGCTGCTGCTGCTTCCGGTGTTCGCCCTGCTGCTGGAGGCCCTGACTCCGGCGCTGGGGCGCACGCTGCAGTCGGCGGCGGTGCGGGACGCCCTGCGGGTGAGTGCCCTCACGACGGGCGCGGCCCTCGCCGTGACGCTGGCCCTCGGCACGCCGGTCGCCTACCTGCTGGCGCGGCGGCAGTTCGTGGGCAAGGGCCTGTTCGACGCCCTGCTCGACCTGCCGATGGTCCTGCCCCCGGTCGTGGCGGGGGTGGCGCTGCTGCTGGCCTTCGGGCAGGGCGGGCTGCTGGGGCGGCCGCTGGAGGTGGCGGGCGTGGACCTTGCCTTCACGCCGGGGGCGGTGGTGCTCGCGCAGGTGTTCACGAGTGCGCCCTTCTACGTCCGGGCCGCCCGTGCGGGCTTTCTGGCCTTTGACCCCGACGTGGAGGGGGCCGCGCGGGTCGACGGAGCGGGGCGCTGGGCGCTGTTCCGGCGGGTGACGTTGCCCCTGGCCTTTCCATTTCTGCTGGAGGGAGCGGTGCTGGCCTGGGCACGGTCCCTGGGCGAGTTCGGGGCCACCCTGCTGTTCGCGGGCAGCCTGCAGGGCGAGACGCGCACCGTGCCGCTGGCGATCTACAGCGCCGCTGAGAGCGACCTCGCCCCGGCGCTGGCCCTGAGCGCCCTGATGGTGGCTCTCGCCTTCGGGGTGCTGCTCACCCTGCGGCTGATCGCGGGGCGGCGGATTACCCCCGCGCAGTGAGGGGAGGAAACAGGCGAACGTCCGCGCAATGTACCCACCTGCGAACCCAAAGAGGCCCAAAGAGGGATGACCCAGGGGCTCTGCCGACCACCCCCAGATAGGGGACTGGAGGCGAGAGTGCCACACCCATTTTCCCGGTTCAAAGTAGCGATACCTTTGGTCCCTTTTGGCCCCAAAATCGAGTGATCCAAATTACAAAGCGGATGTTTTGGACTCGAGTCCAACTAGCGATACCTTTGGTCCGTTTCCGGAGCGGTCTGGGTTTCTTGCGTCTGGGACGCACTTTCTTACTAGCGATACCTTTGGTCCGTTTGGCGAAAAACTAGCGATACCTTTGGTCCGTTTGATTTTTGGAAACTAGCGATACCTTTGGTCCGTTTGCCCTGTTTTTGTCGTCCGAGCGGGCCTTTTCGCAATAATGAGAATGAAACGGCCCTAAATCCGTACTCCGAGCCCGGAATAGCGATACCTTTGGTCCGTTGGGGGTCAAAACTAGCGATACCTTTGGTCCGTTTGGGGTCTAAATAGCGATACCTTTGGTCCGTTTTTTCCGAAAAATGTTGTCTGGGACGCAAAGTGGGGTCCGCCTTGTTGTTGTTCTTTTATATCTTTTACAAAGAAAGGAACAACACACCATGCGTCCAGCGAAAAAAACCAACCCGGTCACCCTGCTCGACGAACGCAACATCGCCCGTCTGGGCATCGTCAGCATCCAGACTCGCCTGAGTTCCGAGACCCGCTGGACGAGCGAGTTCCAGATCGCCGATCGCCGCTTCCGGGTCGAGGGCCGTTCCGCCGACGGCCGCCCGCGCGGCGGGGACACCAACGTCATCCTCGGGATCGAGACCCTGTTCGCCCAGAAGGGCATGCCCGAGGACAACTGGCTGCACACCTCGGCCTACGAACTGCGCGAGGCCAGCTTTCTGGTCAACAACGGCAAGAACTACCACCGCCTGCGCGAGTCGCTGCTGCGGCTCTGGTCGACCGGGTTCATCGTGAGCGAGGGCTGGGTGGCCGACACCGGCCGCACGACCTGGGCCAACCAGACCCTGCGCCTGATCGACCGCATCACGTACTGGGACCAGAGCGAGGGCGCTGACCCCGATGCCGACCGTGCCCGGCAACTCGTGCCCGACGCGACCCTCAGCATCAAGCTGGGGGATCAGCTTGCCGCGAGCATCCGGGCCGGGTACACCCAGGCGCTCGACGGGCGGCTGCTGCACCAGATCGAGCAGCCGCCTGCGCGGGCGCTCTACCGGCTGCTGGAAGCCCACCGTTACCGGGAAACGGGCGTGCGGGCCGACAGCGTCACGGCGGGGCTGGACGACTGGCGGGCCGCCTGCGGGATCAGCGAGGGCAAGCCGTCGCGGGTGATCCGCACCCTGGAAGAAGCCCATCAGGAGCTGATCGCGCAGGGCTACCTGGAAAGTGTGGAGACGGGCGGCGGGCGGGGAGCCACCCAGATCACCTACCGCTTCCGGACCCAGGACACGCCGGACCCCGCCCTGGTGCAGGCGCTGCGCGAGGCGGGCGTGTCGGCCCCCCGCGCCAACGTCCTCGCCAAGCAGTATCCCGACCGGGTCGAGGAGGCCATCGCCTTCCTGCGGCTGCGGCGCAGCACCAGCCCCACGCCCATTCGCAATCCTGGCGGCTTGATCGCCGATGTTCTGGAGCATCCCGAGAAGTACATCCTGCCGGAGGGCGCGGCCCAGTTCCCCCCCACCGACGCCGGGGAAACCCGTGTTCGGCAAGAAAGGCAACAGGAGGCCCAGGAACAGGCCGCGCAGCAGCAGTTCGAGGTAGAGCAGCAAGTCCTCCTCGCTCTGCCTCCTGGGGGCCAGTGGGAGGCGGCAGAGGCCACATTGAGAACCCTGCTGCGCCGCCGGTTGCGTGAGGGCGAGTGGACGGCCCTGGAAACCGCCTGCAAGGCCGGGACGCTCTCGGCCACCAGTCTGGTGCGCGAGGCCAGCACCCACGCGGCGCGGGGAGCCCTTCCCGAGTTCGTGGGAGACCTGCGCGGGCGGCTGGCGGCAGGGGGATGAGGCCCGCCCCCACGCGGCGCAGGGTAGGCTGGGCGGGATGCGGACGCTGACCTTCTTCAACCACGCGGGCGGCGTGATGAAAACCAGCCTCACGCGCGACGTGGGCCACGCGCTGGCGCGGTCGGGGTTGCGGGTGCTGCTGGTGGACCTGGACCCGCAGGCCAACCTCACCGACTGGCTGGGCGTGACCGGCGTGGGGCAGGAGCAGACCGTCTTCGCCACCGCCACCCGGGGCGAGGCGCTCCCCTCCCCCGTGCGGGTCCACGGCCTCGCCCTGATTCCCAGCGACGTGTCGCTCGCGCTGGCCGAGGGGCAGATGATGGGCGTGGTGGGGGCGCACCTGCACCTGCGTCAGGGCCTGCAGGCGGTCGCCGGGGAGTACGACGTGGCGCTGATCGACAGCCCACCCAGCCTGGGGCAACTCTCGATCCTGGGGGCGCTCGCCGCCGATCACCTGATCGTGCCGGTCCCCACCCGTCAGAAGGGCATGAACGCGCTGGCGGGCCTGTCCGAGGCGATGGCGACCTACCGCAAGCTGCGCCCGGACCTGACGGTCGCCCTGTACGTGCCCACGCTCTACGACGCCCGGCGCTCGCACGACCGCGAGGCACTGACGGCGCTTCAGGGAATGCTGCGGCCCCTCGCCAGCCCGATTCCCGACCGGGGCGCGGTGTGGAACGACAGCGCGAGCGCGGGCCAACCCGTGGGGGTGTACGCGCCGGGCTCGCCCGTGCACCGCGACGTGGAGCGGGTGAGCGCCGAGATTGCCGGGGCGGTGGGGCTCCCCTTTCCCGGCCCCGCCGTGCCCGACGGACGGGGGGACGCGTGACCCGCCGCCCCCGCCCGGCGATCGGTGCCCGCCTCAGCGGCCTGGTGGAGGGCGTGGAGGCGCTGGGGCAGCCCGCCACGACGACCCTGCCGCTGGATGCCCTTCAGCCCGGCCAGTTCCAGCCCCGCGTGCAGTTTGCTCCCGGGGGCCTGGAGACGCTCGCCGCCAGCATCCGCGAGCAGGGCATCTTGCAGCCGCTGCTGGTGCGGCCCCTCTCCGGCGGCCGTTTTGAGATCGTGGCGGGCGAGCGCCGCTGGCGGGCCGCGCGGCTGGCCGGGCTGACCGAGGTGCCCGTGTTGCTGCGCGGCCTCAGCGACGAGGGGGCGCGGCTGGCGGCGGCGGTCGAGAACCTTCAGCGCGAGAACCTCAACCCGCTGGAGGAGGTCCGGGCCCGCCTGCAGGTTGCCGCCGCCACCCTAGGCCTGACGCCCGGCGAGGTGGTCCCCCGCCTGTTCGCCCTGGACCGTCGCCCGGAGGACGATCCGGGGGCCGTGGAGCGGCTGGACACGGTGTTCGGGGCGTTGGGGCGCGAGAGCTGGCGGTCGTTCGTGAAAAACCGTGCGGCGCTGCTCTCGTTGCCGGGGGACCTGCAGGCGGCCGTCGAGGGTGGGCTGGACTACCGCAAGGCCCTGGTGATCGGGCGGGTAGACGACCCCCGGCGCCGCGCCGAACTGCTGGAGGCCGCTGCCGACGGGGCCACCGTGCAGGCCCTCCGGGAACAGGTGGCCCCGTCCCCTCTCACCGACCCCGACCCGGTGCGGACCGTCGCCCGCCGTCTCACGGACCGCCGGACCCTGGCCGCCCTCGACCCCGCCCGCCGCCGCAAGCTGGAGCGGCTGCTGGGCCAGATCGAGGCGCTGCTGGACGGCAACTAGCCCCTGCTCGTCACGTGGCGAGCAGTTACGCTTCTGGGTCCCGCTCCGCCCGCCGCTGCACTTGCTCGGGCGTCAAGGGAGCGCCGTGGCCCGGCAGCACCAGCCGGGGGGCGAGGTCCACGATGCGCCGCAGAGTCCGGACGGCCTCCTGCTGGTCGGCGTTATAGGCCGCGCGGGGCAGGTGCGCCCCGGCCGGGCCGCCCACCACCGCGTCCCCCGCCACGAGGACCCCGCCCCGCAGCAGCCCGATCTGCCCCGGCGTGTGGCCGGGCAGCGCGACCACCTCCCAGCCCATCACCTGCTGGCCGGGCCGGATGGACCCCAGGGCCCCCGCCGGGACCTTGGGATGCAGGCGCGAGACCACCCGGCCAACCTGCGGACGGCCCGCCGGATACGGGAGGTCGTGCGCCTCGCCTGTCAGGTAGGGGTGTTCCGGGGCGTGGGCGAGCACCGGCAGCCCACGCCGCGCCGCGAAGGGCGCCCCGCCCGCGTGGTCGATGTGGTGGTGGGTCAGCACCACCGCGTCCGGCCGGAACCGCGCCAGCACCCAGGCTAGCCGGGGCAGGTGGGCCAGGGTGCCGGTATCCACCAGCAGCCGACCCTCCGGGCTGTCCAGCAGGTAGACGTTGGCGTAGAGGGGAAAACGCCGGACAGAGGGCGGCAGCGGCGGGGTCACCCGAGGTCGTCCTCCGCCTGCCGCTCTGCCGCCTCCAGCGCCGAGCGCAGGACCCCGCCCCCCCCCGGCACGACCGCGTAGTCGCACAGGGCCAGGAAGGCCGCGTCGCCCGCCGCCGCGCTGACGCCCAGCCGCAGGGTGACGTCTTCAGGCAACTGGTTCAGCACATAGTTCACGGCGCTCTCGGGGTTGAGCTCGCGGGGAAGCACAATCAGCTCGGCGGGGTCCTCCAGCAGCCGCAGCTCGCCCGCGAAGGGCCCCTCCTCCAGCCATGCCCGCCACTCCCGCGCCGCTGCCGCCAGCGCCGGGGCCACCCCGTAGGGATGCCGCACGGTCACGCGCAGGGGCAGGCCACCGCGCTCATGCAGCGCGGCCTCGGTGCCGAGTTGCCCCAGCATGCCGATGTGCTCCGCCGCCTGGTGCGCCAGCCGCAGGGCCTCCCCGCTCCCCGCCAGCGTCTCGCGGGTCAGGCGACGCCACGCCGGGTCCTCCTCGCCGTCCGGGGTCACGATCACGGCCCCGTGCCGCAGGATCTGCCAGGAGGTGAACAGGGCCGGGACCTCCAGCAGTTCCTCCTCGTCCATGCCGGTCACGGGAATCCACTCGGCCCCGGCGCTCAGCAGGTCCGCGAGCGCGGCGGGAGCCTCCGCTCGTCCGGGGTCGTCGGGACCGGAACGGATGAGGAGTCCGGCGGGATTGACGAAGGCCACGATCATGGGGGGCACTCTACGCCCCGCGCCCGCCTCCTCTCAGCGTGGGCGCGGGGCAGGGCGCTCCGGAAAGGCCGCCGCGTACCGCTCCATCCCCCGCCGCACCGCTGCCTCGGCCTCCTGCCGCCCGCCGATATGGGCGACCCGCACGTCCCGCTGCAACTGGTCCTGATAGACCTCGAAAAACCACTTGAAACGCTCCTGATCGTGCTCCGGCAGGTCCCCGAAGGTGTGGAAAGCCTCGCAGGACGGGTCGTCCACATGCACGCAGATCAGCTTGTCGTCGATCTGGCCCCGGTCCTCGAGCTTGACCACCCCGATGGGCCGCGCCCGCAACGCGGCGAGCGGCACGACCGGATTCTGCATGACCACCAGCGCGTCCAGCGGATCGCCGTCCTCGTCCAGCGTGCGCGGCACGAAGCCGTAATGCGCCGGGTACGGCACCGGCGGCGTCAGGATGCGGTTGACGGCCAACACGCCGTACTCGCGGTCGAGTTCGTACTTGGTGGTGTCTCCACGCGGGACCTCGACCACCACGCGCAGCAGCGCGGGCGGGTTGTCGCCGGGGGGCAGGTCATGCCAGGGGTGCATGGGGCAGAGGATAGCGGTCCCCCCTACCCTCCCAGGTAGCTCGCCCCCAGCGACTTGTCGCGGGCCAGCTCGTGCGCGGGACCGCTGAGGCGCACCTGCCCGGTTTCCAGCACGTAGCCCCCGTCGCTGATGGCGAGGGAAGCGCGGGCATTCTGTTCCACCAGCAGGACCGTCACCCCCTCGTCCCGCAGGGCCTGCACGATGCGCAGGATGTCGCGCACGATCAGGGGCGCGAGGCCCAGGCTGGGTTCGTCGAGCAGCAGCAGGCGGGGCCGCGCCATCAGCGCCCGGCCGATCGCCAGCATCTGCTGCTCGCCGCCGGAGAGGGTGCCCGCGAGCTGGCGGCGGCGTTCCAGCAGGCGCGGAAAACGGGCATACACGCCGTCCAGATCGGCCCGCCACCCACCCCGCCGCCGGGTGTAGGCCCCCAGTTGCAGGTTGTCCGCCACCGTCATGGACGCGAAGAGGTCCCGGCGCTCGGGGACCAGCGTGATGCCCCGCGCCACCCGCGTTTCCAGCGGCACGCCCCGCAGCGACTCGCCCGCGTACAGCACCTCGCCCGCCGAGGGGGTCAGCACGCCCATCACCGAGTTCATCAGCGTGGTCTTCCCCGCCCCGTTCGCCCCGATCACGCTGACGATGTGTCCGGCGGGTACCTCCACACTCACGCCGCCCAGCGCCTCGATCCGGCCGTAGCGGGTGTGCAGACCCCGGACTTCCAGCAGGGGCGGTGTCCCCGGCGTCATGCGACCTCCTCCCCGGTCACGTCCACGCCCAGGTACGCCTCGCGCACGGCGGGGTGGGCACGGATCTCGGCGGGAGTGCCCTCCGCGAGCTTTTCCCCGTGGTTCATGACCACCAGCCGGTCCACCAGCCCCATCACGAGGTCCATGTCGTGTTCGACGAGCAGCACCGTCACCCCCCCGTCCCGCAGCCGCCGCAACAGGGCCGCGAGTTCCATCTTCTCGCCGTAGCGCAGCCCGGCGGCGGGTTCGTCGAGCAGCAGCAGCGTGGGGTCGGCCACCAGCGCCCGGGCCACCTCCAGCACCCGCTGCCCCCCCAGCGGCAGGTTTCCGGCGAGCGTGTGCGCCTGTTCGCCCAGCCCGACCCGCTCCAGTTGCCGCAGCGCCTCGTGTTGCAGCGCCGCTTCCTCCGCCCGCTCCAGGTGCAGCAGGCTCGCCAGCATCCCCGCCCGGCCCCGCGCGTAGCCGCCCATCATCGCGTTGTGCAGCAGCGACAGCTCGGGCAGCAGGTGGACGTCCTGGAAGGTACGGCTCAAACCCAGCCGGTGAATCTGCCCCGAGCTCAGCCGGGTGATGTCGCGGCCCATGAAGCTCACCCGCCCCGAGGTCGCCGGATTTACCCCGGTCACGAGGTTGAACAGGGTGCTCTTGCCCGCCCCGTTCGGCCCGATCAACCCCAGGATTTCCCCGGCCCGCAGCTCGAAGGACACGCCCCCCACCGCCCGCAGGCCGCCGAACTGCTTGACCGCGTGCTCGACCGAGAGGAGCGGCGTGCCCGGCACGGGCTTCTCGCGGGCGGGGAGGCGGCCCCGTTCGGGCAGCAGCCGCACCGGGGCCTGCGGCAACACCCGCTCCAGCAGCGGCCACAGGCCCCGCCGCGCGAACTGCAGGGTCAGGATGACCAGCACGCCGAACACGATCACCTCGAAGTTGCCCTGTGCCCCGATCAGCCCCGGCAGCACGTCGCGCAGCCACTCACGCAGCGCCGTGATCAGCCCCGATCCCAGCAGCGCCCCCCACACGTACCCCGAGCCGCCCACGACCGCCATGAACAGGGACTCGATCCCCGCCTGCAGGCTGAAGGGCGTGGGATTCACGAAGCGCTGGCTGTGCGCGTACAGCCACCCCGCGAGTGCAGCCATCCCCGCCGCGAGGACGAACACCTGCACCCGCAGCCGGAAGGTGTCCACCCCGAAGGCCTCCGCGACGAGCGGGCCACCTCGCAGCGCCCGCATCGCCCGCCCGGTGCGGCTGGAGAGCAGGAACTGGGCGCCCAGCGCGGTCAGCCCCAGCGCCAGCAGGGCGAGGTACGCGAAGGTGCGCGGCGAGGTGAGGTCCAGGCCGAACAGGGACAGGGCCGGAATGTTCGTCAGCCCGGTAAAGCCCCCCAGCGCGGGCGTGTTCCCGAAGACGTAGTACAGGCTCATGCCCCACGCGATGGTCGCCAGCGGCAGGTAGTGCCCCTGCATCCGCAAGGTCATCAGGCCCAGCAGCCACGCGATCAGGCCGGTGACGACCAGCCCGGCGGGGAGTGCCAGCCAGGGGCTCCAGCCCGCCCCGGTCGTCAGGACGGCGGTGGTGTAGGCCCCCGCCCCCATGAAGGCCGCCTGCCCGAAGGAGGTCAGCCCCACGATGCCCGTCAGCAGCACCAGTCCGACGGCGACCGTGGCGAAAATCAGGATGTTGACCAGCAGCGTGACCTGAAACAGCGGCAGGACCAGCGGCAGCGCGAGCGCGAGGGCCACTGCGACGACCGACAGAATGAACCGCGCGTTCATTCCTCGTCCTCCGGGATGTGGCGGGTGGTCAGGCTGCGCCACAGCAGCACCGGCAGGATCAGCGTGAACACGATGACCTCCTTCCAGGCCGAGAGGCTGAAGGAGGCGAAACTCTCGATCAGGCCGACCAGCAGCGCTCCCGCCGCCGCGAGCGGGTAGCTCACCAGCCCGGCGATGATCGCCCCGATAAAGCCCTTGAGGCCGATCAGGAAGCCCGAGTCGTAGTTCATCGCCACCCTGGGGCCGATCATCATGCCGCCTGCGGCGCCGATCAGGGCCGCCAGCGTGAAGGTCAGCATTCCCGCCGAGGCCGGGCTGATGCCCACCAGCCGGGCTCCCAGGTGGTTGACGGCGGTGGCCCGCAGCGCCTTGCCCACCATCGTGCGCTCGAAGAAGAAGTACAGCCCCAGCATCAGCACCGCCGACAGCAGGATCACCAGCAGGCTCTGGTTGCTCAGCGTGACCTGTCCCACTGTCAGATTGCCCCCCGCGAAGGGCGGCGTGCGCGATCCCTCCGGCCCGAAGAAGACCAGCGCCAGCCCCGTCAGCGCGAGGTGCAATGCGACCGAGGCGATCAAGAGCACCAGGACGGTGGCGTCCCGCAGCGGCTGGTAGACCGTGCGGTACAGCAGCGGCCCCAGCGGGGCGACCAGCGCCAGCGTGAGCAGCGCCTGCGCCCACAGCGGCCACCCCAGCGGCGCGGCCCACGCGGTCAGTGCCCACACCGCGGCCCCTGCCCCGGC
>NZ_JASNGB010000086.1 GCF_030271215.1 Deinococcus rhizophilus
GCGCCAGCAGCGCGTATTCCGCCGCCACCGGACCCAGGCCCGCCCACTCCGGGGGCACGGCCAGCGTGAGGCTCCCCACGTGCCGCTCGCCGCTCGCGTCCCCGTAGCTCAGGCGGCGGGTGACTTCCGGCCACGCCGCCTCCCCCGCTGCGGCCACCAC
Source organism: Deinococcus rhizophilus (assembly GCF_030271215.1). Taxonomy (GTDB): domain Bacteria; phylum Deinococcota; class Deinococci; order Deinococcales; family Deinococcaceae; genus Deinococcus; species Deinococcus rhizophilus. The sequence goes on from NZ_JASNGB010000086.1 coordinate 161, forward strand.
GTCGCCCCAGCTCGCGCGAATCTCGGCCCGGCCCCCGGTCAGCCGCGCCAGCCGGGTCACGAGTTCCCGCTCCGGCTGCGGCCCACCGACCGCTTCCCGCAACGAAACGAGCAAGGCCGCTATGCCCGGCAGCGCGAGGAGGTCGGGGAGGGGGGGCGAGGTGTCCCCCATTTGTCCCAACCTACAACGGCAGGAAGCTGAATTCACGCCCCGCACAAAGGAAGTCACCGGGAAGCGGGCCGTATGCTGGAAGGCACAACCCCACGTTTTCCCGCCACGAACGGAGAGTCACCTTGAAATACGCCCGCTTCATCGCCGGGGGCCGCCCCCTGAACGGCCATCTCCACGACGGCCACCTGATCGACGCTGCCGGAGTGGCCCACGACCCCGACTCGGTGCAGTTCCGCCTGCCCGTCGACCCGCCCAAGGTCATCGCCCTCGCCCTGAACTACCACGACCACGCGGGCGAACTGGGGCTGACGCAACCCAGCGAACCCGCCCTGTTCTGGAAGCCGAACACCACCCTGCTGCCGCACCGGGGCACCGTGATCTACCCGCGCGGCGCGGAATTCATGCACTACGAGGTCGAACTCGGCGTGATCCTCGGCCGCGACGCCCGCCGGGTCAAGGCGAAAGACGCGATGGACTACGTGGGCGGGTACACGGTCGGCAATGACCTCGTGGTGCGCGACTACGTGACCAATACCTTCCGCCCCCCCCTGCGCGGCAAGGGCTGGGACACCTTCGGGCCGCTGGGACCGTACTACGTCACTGCCGACGAGATCGCGGACCCGCACGACCTCACCCTCACCGCCCATGTGAACGGCGAGCTACGCCAGCAGGGCTCCACCCGCGACATGATCTTCTCGATTCCCGAACTGATCGAGCACATCAGCCGCTTCATGACCCTCCAACGTGACGACGTGATCCTGACGGGTACGCCCAAGGGCATCAGCCACGTCCACCCCGGCGACGTGATGCGGCTGGAGGTGGGGGGGCTGGGCGTGCTGGAAAACGGCATTCAGGAGGAGGACGCAGGGGCCGAGCCGATCAAGGGCAAGGAATCGAAGGAAGGGGAATGGGACGGGCGGTGAACCACAAAGGCGCGGTGCTGGCGGCCCTCGCTCTGGCCGGGCTGGCTCTGGCCGCGCCGCACCGCTACGAGATGCGCTCCTTCGTGAACGTGGAGGGCAAGGTGGGTGGCGTTCAGCCCGCCTTCGCGTGGTGCGACGCGCCGGGGCGGGTGCTGGTTTTACGCCAGTTCGACACCCCCGCTGGCCCCGCACGACGGAATGCCCCTCAGTACACCGTGACGGAACTCTACGAGTGGCCCAAAACCCGCGCTGGCCTGGGAAAGCTCCGCCGTTCAGAAGTTCGGATCGGGTGGCCGGACGCTGGAGCAGGCCAGACCTTCCACTCCCTCAAGGCGACTTCCGGTCCACGCCAGGGCCAGAGCGGGCACCTCCGCACCAGCACCGTCGAGAACGAAGACCCCGCCTACCGCATGACCCGTGTCAACGAATTCCGGCTGAACGGCACAAGCTACCGCTGCCGCTACCAGCCCCAGGCCGTATTCATGGGTTCGACGGCCCAGCGGACGGTCATCGTGTGGGACAACGGCAGGGCGGCCACCTACGCCACGCGGAACTTTGACGGGACGCCGGGGATGTACGTGACGGGCGGGAAGGTGAGCTACGACGAGCTGGGGCCGGAGTACATCTTCAGCGGGGCGGGAGGCTACAGCTACCGCGTCAAATATCACGACTCTTCCGCATTCGTGCAGGTACGCAGAAACGGAAAGATGCTGCAAAGCGAGCATTTCCTGGCCTACTCGGTGTCTATGCCGACGCCCTCAACCCCAATCCCCACAGTGCCCATCAAATACCCCTCCACTCCCTGAGGAGCGATCATGACCCAGACGGCCAGCACACCAAATCACGACCTCGCCCGCGAGCTGCGCGAAAGCAAACTCAGCGGCGGCCTGCGCCACTTCATCGGCGGCGAGTGGGTGGACTCCCAAAGCGGCGAGACGTTCCAGACCCACACGCCCACTGACAACTCGCCCCTGACGACCGTAGCGAGCGGGGACAAGGCGGACATTGACCGGGCCGCCCGCGCCGCGCACGACGCCTTCCAGACCTGGCGCGAGGTGAGCGGGGCCGAGCGCCGCAAAATCCTGCACAAGATTGCCGACCTGATCGAGGCCCGCGCCCAGGACATCGCCGTGCTGGAGAGCATCGACACGGGGCAGGCCATCCGCTTCATGAAGTCGGCGGCGGTGCGCGGCGCGGAGAACTTCCGCTTCTATGCCGACCGCGCCCCCGCCGCCGGAGACGGCCAGAGCCTTCCGGCCCCCGGCTTCCTGAACTACACCCTGCGCCAGCCCATCGGCCCGGTCGGCGTGATTACCCCGTGGAACACGCCCTTCATGCTGAGCACCTGGAAGATCGCCCCGGCCCTCGCGGCAGGCTGCACGGTGGTCCACAAGCCCGCCGAGTGGAGCCCGGTCACGGCGACGCTGCTCGCCGAGATCATGGACGAGGCAGGATTGCCCAAAGGCGTGCACAACCTCGTTCACGGCTTTGGCGAAAGCGCGGGCAAGGCGCTGACCCAACACCCGCTGATCAAGGCGATCGCCTTTGTGGGCGAGACGGTCACGGGGAGCCACATCATGCGGCAGGGGGCGGACACCCTGAAGCGTGTTCACTTCGAGCTGGGCGGCAAAAACCCCGTGGTGGTGTTCGACGACGCGGACCTGGACAAGGCGCTCGACGCCGTGGTCTTCATGATCTACAGCCTGAACGGGGAGCGCTGCACCTCGTCGAGCCGCGTGCTGATCCAGCAGGGCATCTATGACGAGTTCACCGCCCGCATCGCCGAGCGGGCGCGGAACATCCGCGTGGGCGACCCCCTCGACCCCGACACCGAGGTCGGGCCGCTCGTTCACCCCCGGCACTTCGAGAAGGTGATGTCCTACTTCGGCAAGGCCCGCGAGGAAGGGGCCACCATCGCGGCGGGCGGCGAGCGCGTGGGCGGGGCAGGCAACTTCGTCTCCCCCACCCTGTTCACCGGGGCCAGGAACGACATGCGGATTGCCCAGGAGGAAATCTTCGGGCCAGTCCTGACCGCCATTCCCTTCCGCGACGAGGCCGAAGCCCTGCACCTCGCCAACGACGTGAAGTACGGCCTCGCCGGGTACCTGTGGACGAACGACCTCACGCGGGCGCACCGCTTTGCACACGGCCTGGAGGCGGGGATGATCTGGGTCAATAGTGAAAACGTGCGCCACCTGCCCACGCCCTTTGGCGGCGTAAAAAACAGCGGCATCGGGCGCGACGGCGGCGACTATTCCTTCGAGTTTTACATGGAGACGAAGAACGTCGCGATTTCGCTGGGGACGCACAAGACAGCGAAGTTGGGGGTGGGGCAGCCGCCCGTGACGCAGAAGGAGGGGGCGGAGGGATGAGGAGGAGCGCCGGTCACACGCCCCCTCTCCCCAACCCCTCTCCCGCGGGGGGAGAGGGGCTACCGAAGTGCGCCAGCTATTCGCTCCAGCACGCCCTCCAGGTTGTCCGTGACCTCATTGTTCCAGAAACGCAAGATACGAAAGCCACGGGCAGTCAGTTCGGCATCTCGAACAGTGTCGTAGTTACTGCCTGCATGTTGACTGCCGTCGACTTCAACAATCAGCTTCCGTTCCAGGGCAACAAAATCCGCGATGTAAAAACCGAGCGGCTGCTGACGCTTGAACTTCACCCCCAGCATACGTCCTGCCCGCAAGTGTCGCCACAGCAACTCTTCCTGCGGCGTGGAACGCTGCCGCAGGGCACGTGCCCGCTTCGTACCCTCCTGACGCGGAAACCGATCCACGCCCGCAGCTTAAAGCCCTCCCCCCTTGCGGGGGAGGGTTGGGAGGGGGGTGTCAGCCGCAGGCTGACCAGCTCAACAGGAGACCCCCAATGACCCCCCCCATTCACACCGTCCTCCTCACCGGAGCCGCCGGGCAGGTCGGCTCGGCCCTGCGCGACGGCCTGCGCGGGCGCTTCCCAGTCCTGCGCCTGACGGATCACCGCGACCTGGGCGAAGCGCAGCCCGGCGAGGAAATCATCCCCGCTGACCTGACGAACTTTGACGAGGTCCGCGCCGCGATGGAAGGTGTGGACGCTGTGATTCACCTCGGCGGCATCGCGGACGAGCACACCTACGAGCGCATTCGCGACGTGAACATGGACGGCACCTATCACGTCCTCGAAGCGGCGCGGCAGGCGGGCGTGCGGCGGGTGGCCTTCGCCTCCTCCATTCACGCGGTCGGCTTCTATCCCCGCTCGGAGGAAATCGGCCCCGACGTGCCGGTACGCCCGGACACCTATTACGGCGTCAGCAAGGTCTTCGGGGAAGCGCTGGGCCGGATGTACTGGGAGCGGTACGGCCTGGAGTTCGTGGGCGTCCGCATCTGCTCGTTCCAGCCGGGGCCGAAGGATGCCCGCCACCTCTCGACCTGGCTCAGCCCGCGTGACGCGGTGCAACTCTTCGAGCGGGCCGTCACCGTTCCCGACGTGGGCTTCCTGATCGTCGCGGGTATCAGTGGCAATACCCGCCGCTGGATGACCGAAGAAGGCTGGGACGTGCTGGGCTACGTGCCCCAGGACGACGCTGAAGCTTACGCCGCCGAGGTCGAGCACCTGCGCGGCGACCCCTCGCACATCACCGAGCAGCGGCAGGGCGGCATTTTCGTGGACCCCCTGTATACCGGCCTCGCCGGGAAGGAGACCTGAGATGGCAGCCATCACCGGACAGCAGTTTCTTGACCGCCTGCGGAAGAGCCCGCCCACCCTCTACATCGACGGGGCGCGGGTGGAGGACCCCACCACCCACCCCGCCACGCGCAACATGTGCCAGTCGCTCGCGGGGCTGTACGACCTCCAGCACCAGCCGGAGCTGCGCGAGAAGCTCACCTACGAGGAAGGCGGCGAGCGCCACCCCATGAGCCTGATGGTGCCGCGCACGAAGGAAGACCTCGCCCGCATCGGGGAGGCGCACCGCATCCGCGCGAACTACTCGCTGGGCTTCCTGGGCCGCGCTCCCGACTACATGAACGCCAACGTGATGGCGGCGGGCATGGGCGCGGGCTACTTCGCCCGCTGCGAGGTGGAGGGCGACCACCAGCCTGACTTCGCGGGCAACATGCGCCGCTACTACGAGTACGTGCGCGACCACGACCTCTGCCTGACGCACGCGCTGACCAACCCGCAGGTCAACCGCGCGAAGATGGCCTCCGAGATGCCCGACCCCTACATCGCCCTGGGCATCGTGGAGGAGCGCGAGGACGGCGTGGTCATGCGCGGCGCCCGCATGATGGCGACCCTGCCCATCGCGGACGAGATTCTGGTGTTCCCGTCCACGGTCCTCAAGGAGAACGCCGACAAGAGCCGGTATGCGATGGGCTTCGCGATCCCCACGAACACGCCCGGCCTGAGCTTTCAGTGCCGCGAGCCGTTCGACGTGGGCCGCGACCCGGAAGACCACCCGCTCGGCAGCCGCTTCGACGAACAGGACGCCTTCGTGATCTTCGACGACGTGCTGGTGCCCTGGGAGCGCGTCTTCCTGCTGTACGACGTGGAACTGGCGAACAAGGCCTACGCCGCCACCGACGCCGTGCTGCACATGGCCTATCAGGTCGTGAACCTGAAGGTCGCCAAGACCGAGGCGTTTCTGGGCACCGCGCAGAGCATCGTGAACGCGATCGGTTCGGGGCAGTTCCAGCACGTCCAGAGCAAGGTGGCCGAGATCATCGTGACCCTGGAGATCATGAAGGCGCTGGAGGTCGCCGCCGTCGCGGGGGCCACCGTCAACGAGTACGGGGTGATGACCCCGGCGCGTGGCCCGCTGGACGCCGCCCGCAACTACTATCCGGCGATGTACGCCCGCCTGCCCGAACTGCTGCAACTGCTCGGCGCGTCCGGGATCATCATGATGCCGAGCAAGGCCGACCGCGAGGGAACGCTGGGGCCGCAGATCAGCAAGTATCTGCAAGCCGGGAACGCGAGCGCAGAAGACCGGCTGAAGCTCTTCCGCCTCGCCTGGGACATGTCCATGAGTTCCTTCGGCGGGCGCCAGAGCCTCTACGAGAAGTTCTTCTTCGGGGACCCGGTGCGGATGCATTCGGCGCTGTACGAGGTGTACGACAAGGGGCCTGCTGTGGAGCGCATCGGGCAGTTTCTGAAGCGGACGGAAAAGCCCGAAGGGGTGGCGGCGGATGACTGAGCCTTCGACCAATTCGCGGCCCGACATCATCCGTATCGCGCACACGGCCTTCACCGTGACGGACCTCGCCGCCTCGCGCGACTTTTACGTGGGGCTGCTGGGCCTGAACGTGCTGCACGAGGAACCGGGGGCGCTCTACCTGCGCGGCGTCGAGGACCGCGAGTGGACGCTCAAGCTGGAGCAAGCGCCCGAAGCGGGCGTGCGCCACCTCGCCTACCGGGTGCGGACGGACGCCGACCTCGACGCTCTGGTGGCCCTGGCCGAGCGCGAGGGGCTCCCCTACCGCTGGGAGGAGGACCTCGACCGGCCCCGGCTGCTGCGGATGCAGGACCCCTTCGGCGTGCCCGTTGCCTTCTACCGCGAGAGCCGCACGCACCCCTGGCTCCTCCAGGACTACCACCTGCACCGGGGGCCGGGCCTGCAACGGGTGGACCACGTCAATGTGATGACGCCCGACGTGGGCAGCATGATGGCCTGGTACGGCTCTCAATTGGGCTTCCGCGCCTCGGAGCTGACCGAGGACGAGGAAGGCCGCATCTGGGCCGCCTGGATTCAGCGCCGGGGCGGGGTCCACGACCTCGCCATGACGAACGGCGCCGGGCCGAGGCTGCACCACTGGGCCTACTGGATGCCCGACGCCATGAGCATCATCCGGGCGTGCGACATCCTCGCGGGAGCGAGGCAGCCCGAACGCATCGAGCGCGGGCCGGGGCGGCACGGCATCTCCAACGCCTTTTTCCTGTATGTCCGCGACCCCGACGGCCACCGCATCGAGCTGTATACCTCCGACTACATCACGGTGGACCCCGATTTCGAGACGATCCGCTGGCAGCGCGACGACCCCCGCCGCCAGACCCTCTGGGGGGCCAAGACCCCGCGCAGCTGGTTCGAGGAAGGCTCGCGCATGGAGGCGTTCGGCGGCGGCTGGGAAGCGCTGACCGAGAGCGAGCTGAAGGGGATGCCCATCAATGTCATCTGAGGGGTCCGCCGAGCGGGTCATTCCCGACGACGCCCTGCCCGGCCTCGCCGCCGAGCTGGAAGGGGCGGAGGCAACGGGGGTGCAGCTCGCTCCCTTCTCCGAGCGCTTCCCCGGCATGACGATTGCCGACGCCTACGCCGTGCAGCGGGCCTGGGTCGCGCAGAAGGTGGCGGGGGGGCGGCGCACCCTCGGGCACAAGATTGGCCTGACCTCGCGGGCGATGCAGATGGCCTCGCAGATCACCGAGCCGGACTACGGGGCGCTGCTGGACGACATGTTCTTCGAGCCGAACGGGGACCTTCCCCTCTCGCGCTTCGTGGCGCCGAAGGTGGAAGTGGAGCTGGCCTTCTTGCTCAAAAGCGACCTGCATGGCCCCGGCGTGACCGTGTTCGACGTGCTGCGGGCCACCGAGTACGTGACCCCCGCCGCCGAGATCATCGACGCCCGGATTCAGCGGGTAAGCCGGGAGACGGGCAGACCCCGCCGGGTCACCGACACCATCGGCGACAACGCCGCCAACGCCGGAGTGATCGTCGGTGGGCGGGCGATGCGACCCGACGACCTCGACCTGCGCTGGGCGGCGGCGCTGTGCATCCGCAACGGCGTGGTGGAGGAAACCGGGGTGGCGGCGGGTGTGCTGGGGCATCCGGCGGCGGGGATCGCCTGGCTGGCGAACCGTCTCGCGCCGCACGGGGAGGGGCTGAAGGCCGGAGAGCTGGTGCTGGCCGGGTCGTTCACCCGCCCGGTGGACATCGCCTCCGGGGACGTGTTCACCTTCGATTACGGACCGCTGGGCACCTTCTCGTGCCGGTTCGCGGGGGCAGCGCGTGGCGGCTGACAACAGCTTCAAGGCGGCGCTGGGGCGCGGAGATACCCTCTACGGCCTCTGGCTCTCTCTCGCGGATGCCTATAGCGCCGAGGTCTGCGCCGGGGCAGGCTTCGACTGGCTGGTGGTGGACGGGGAACACGCGCCCAACGACCTGCGGAGCATCCTCGCGCAGCTTCAGGCGCTCGCGGCTTACCCCTCTGCCCCGGTGGTGCGCCTGCCCGTGGGCGACCCGGTGCTGGTCAAGCAGGTGCTCGATATTGGGGCCCGCACCCTGCTGATTCCGATGGTGGAGTCGGCGGTGCAGGCCCGCGAGATGGTGGCGGCGACCCGCTACCCGCCGCAGGGCGTGCGCGGCGTGGCAAGTGCCCTCGTGCGGGCGAGCCGTTTTTCGCGGGATGCGAACTACCTCCAGCACGCGAACGACGGCATCTGCCTGCTGGTCCAGGTCGAGTCGGTGAAGGGGCTGGAAGCGCTGGACGCCCTCGCAGCGGTGGAGGGCGTAGACGGCGTGTTCATCGGCCCCGCCGACCTCGCGGCGAGCCTGGGCCACCTGGGGAATCCGGGGCACCCGGACGTACAGGCGGCTATCCGGGACGCCGCCTCCCGCATCCGGGATGCAGGCAAGGCGGCGGGCATCCTCGCGACCGACGAGGAAACGGCGCGGCGCTACCTCGGCTGGGGCTATACCTTCGTGGCGGTGGGTGTGGACGTGCTGCTGCTGACCCGCGCCAGCACGCAACTTCTGGGCCGCTTCCGGGGCTAAGCGGGGCTGCTCGTCACGTGACGAGCAACTGAAGAGGGAGGGGAAAGCCACCCACGGCCCTCCCCTCCCTGCGCCACGTGGCCCAGTATCTAGCGGCGGCGACGGGCGGCCTGCGGGCCGACGCGCCCGGCTCCGGTGCCCGTGTCGAGGCGCTGGGCATTGTGGGGGTGGGGCTTGGCCGCCCGCTTCTGGCCCTGCTCGGCGCGCCCGTGGTTGGAAGGTCCGGCGTCACGCGGGGCGCGGCCCTGAGGCTGGCCCTGGCCTCCGGGGCGTCCGCCCCCGCGCCCGCCGCCGCTGCCCTGGCCCTGCTTTTCCTGGATGGCCTTGTCGATCTGGGCCTCCTCGCGGGTCAGGGGCGGCTGGGTGGCGGCGGGCAGGCCCCGGCGCACGTTGCGCCACAGCTCGCGCTGCTCGGNCGCTGCCCTGGCCCTGCTTTTCCTGGATGGCCTTGTCGATCTGGGCCTCCTCGCGGGTCAGGGGCGGCTGGGTGGCGGCGGGCAGGCCCCGGCGCACGTTGCGCCACAGCTCGCGCTGCTCGGGAATCAGGAGGACGAGGTTCACGCCGGGACGCCCGGCGCGGGCGGTGCGGCCCGAGCGGTGGACGTGGTCCTCGGAGGTGGAGGCCACGTCCATGTGAATCACCAGCCGGACTTCCGGCAGGTCGATGCCGCGCCCGGCGATGTCGGTGGCGACGAGCACGCGCGACTTGCCCTCGCGCAGCAGGTCCATGGTGCGCTCGCGCTTCTTCTGGTCCATGTTGCCCTGCAGGGCGCTGACCTCCTCGCCGCGCAGCAGCTCGCCCAGGCGCTCGGCGCGGCGCTTGACCAGCGACTTGGTGCGGCAGAAGATCACCACGCAGCCGCCCGGGGCACGCAGCGCCTCGCGGGCGTGTTCGGCAGCCACGTCCAGCACGTCCTCGCGGGTGGTGTGCAGCAGCAGGTGGGTCGCCCCGGTCGCACCGCCCAGCACGTCGCCGTTCCCGTTGGAAGCCTCCGAGGAACGGGCGGGCGCGATGTCGATGCGCTCGGGCGAGTGCATGAAGCGCTCGGCGACCTCGCGGATGGCGGCGGGAAAGGTCGCGGAGGCCATCGCGATCTGGAGGTTCTTTCCGGCGGCCGACTGGGCCGAGCGCAGGATGTCGCCCACGTCGCGCAGGAAGCCCAGCGAGAGCAGCTCGTCGGCCTCGTCGAGCACCACGTAGCGCAGGCCCGCCAGGGACAGTTCGCCGCGCGTGATCAGGTCCTTGAGGCGGCCCGGCGTTCCGGCGATCACGCCCTTGCCGCTGGCCTCAGTGCGCGTCTGCGAGGGGCTGATGCCCCCGGTGATGCGCCCGGCGGTCATGCCGAGTTCACGGGCCACGTCGCGGATCTGCACCGCCAGCTCGCGGGTCGGCGTGACCACCAGCACCTCGGGACGCATCCCGCGCGTGGGCGCCATGCCGATGCCGCGTGCGGCCGCCGGAATCAGGAAGGCGAGCGTCTTGCCGCTGCCGGTGCGGGCGGTGGTGATCACGTCGCGCCCGGCGAGCAGGGCAGGAATCGCCCCGGCCTGCACCGGCGTCGGCGTGCGGTCGCCCAGCAGGGTCTGCCAGTCGGTGATCGGGGCGGCGGGGGCAGTGGAAGCAGCGGCCCGCTGGGGCCGGTTTCTGGTCTGGGTCATGGGTGTCCTGTCGGCAGAACACACCCTGGGAGAGCCGCCGGGAGGGGCAGCCGTCCGGGTGGAGGCGCAGCGCTGGAGAGAGCACTGGGGAAGAAAAAGAACGCCTCAGGCGGCTGTGGGCCTGGTTCTCCGCGCGGGAAGGGGGGGTCGTCTGCCTGCTGTGGGGGTCTGTTCTGCCGGAAAGGTCGACTTCACAGACAAACGCGTCAGTATGCCTCACCTCGCGCCCAGAACAAAGTGGCCCGGTATCAAGTGGCCCCGGACGGTGGGAGGTCCGGGGTCAGGCAGGTCAGGGCATTTCGTCTGTGGCCGGGGGGGCGGGGGGCTCCTCTCTGGCCTTTATTCGCCCGGCCTGACGCACGCTCTGGGTGAGCAGGTACTCGATCTGGGCATTGACCGAGCGCAGGTCGTCGGCGGCCCAGCGTTCGAGGGCGGCGTACAGCTCCGGGCTGATTCTCAGGGGGAAGTTCTTCTTGCCGGGTGGGGTCTTGCGGGGGGGCATCTCGGCCCCTTCCTAGTACAGGCTGCCCGCGTTGACGACAGGCTGGGTGCCGCGCTCGCTGGTCAGGACGACGAGGAGGTTGCTGACCATCTGCGCCTTGCGTTCCTCGTCGAGCTGCACGATGTCCTGCCCCTCCAGTTCGCGCAGGGCCATCTGCACCATGCCCACGGCCCCCTGCACGATCAGTTGCCGGGCGGCGATGATCGCGCTGGCCTGCTGACGCTGCAGCATGGCCCCGGCGATCTCGGGCGAGTAGGCCAGATGCGAGAGCCGCGCTTCGAGCACCTCGACGCCCGCGTGCCGCAACCGGGTATCGAGTTCGCGGCCCAGCGCCTCGGACACCTCGTCGGGGTTGCTGCGCAGCGAGAAGCCCTGGCCGTCGTGGTCGTCGTAGGGGTACTGCGCGGCGAGGTGCCGCAGGGCGGTCTCGGCCTGAATCGCCACGAACTCGGAATAGTCCTCCACGTCGAAGACCGCGCGGGCCGTGTCCACCACCCGCCACACGATCACGGCGGCGATCTCGATGGGGTTGCCCATCTGGTCGTTGACCTTGAGCCGCTCGGAGTTGAAGTTGCGGATTCGCAGCGACACCTTCTTGCGGACCGTGAAGGGATTGGTCCAGTAAAAGCCGTTGCGCCGCTCGCTGCCCACATAGCGCCCGAACAGGGTGATCACGCTGGCCTGATTGGGCTGCACGATGAAAAAGCCGCCCAGCGCCAGCATCATCAGCAGGCCGCCCACAACCAGGACCGCGGTCAGGGCAGGCGGTCCCAGGTTGCCCAGCAGCGCCAGGGCTGCCAGGGCCGCCGCGAGCAGCAGCCACAGCAGGATCGCCGGAATGCCGGGCAGCCCGAAGGCGGGCCGTTCCCGGCTGGCGATCCGGGGATCGGACGAGACGCCCCCGGCGGGGCCGACGGTGGCAGGCGCTTTTTCCAGTTCGCTCATGGGAGTCTCCAGGCACCGGGGAATGTCCGGTACGTATCAGAGTGATATCACATTGATACGTACCGGGCCAGGGGGAGGAGTTGCCGGGGCGAGGAGCAATCCGTATCGTGAAGACCTCCACAATCTGAAGGTCGCCTGAAGGTCGCCCTCCCGAATCTTCCCCTTTCCGCCGCAGGAGTGCCGCATGGAGCCGTGCTATGGACATCTTTGATCCCGCCATTTTTCCCATCCTGGTCGCGGACGGGCTGACGAACGGCGCGGTATACGCCCTGCTGGCGCTCGCGCTGGTGCTGGTGTTCGCGGTGACGCGCATCATCTTCATTCCGCAGGGCGAATTCGTGGTGTTCGGGACGCTGACGCTGGCCTCGCTGCAGCTGGGGCGGGTGCCGGGGACCCTGTGGCTGCTGCTGGGGCTGCTGGCGCTCGCGGCGGTGATGGAGGCCGTCTCGCAGGTGCGGCGGGGGCAGGCGGGCCGGGGCCTGCTGACGCTGGCGGGGGCCGCCGGGG
>NZ_JASNGB010000087.1 GCF_030271215.1 Deinococcus rhizophilus
GGTCGCCGGGATGGGTCGCGCCCACCACCGCGCCGACGCTGGCGTACTCGCCCCCCGGTTCCTGGCCCCCCAGCCGCGCCACCTCCGCCGCCACCCGCTCGCTGAGGCCGCCGCCCTGCAGGTCGGCCTGGTCGGAGTTGCTGGTCTTGACGAGCACGAAGATCGCGCCCCCATTGGCCCGCGCCGCCTCCACGAAGGGGGTCAGCGTCCCGAAGCCCAGGAAGGGATTCACGGTGAGGGCGTCGCCCGCGTGCCCCCCCGCCAGCCAGCCCTGCGCGTAGGCCTCGGCGGTGGAGCCAATATCGCCGCGCTTGCCGTCGAGCAGCACGGGCAGCCCCAGGGTGCGGGCCGCCGCGCAGACCTCCTCCAGCAGCGCGAAGCCGGGCAGCCCCAGCGCCTCGAAAAAGGCGAGCTGCGGCTTGACGCACGCCGCGTAGGGCGCGGTCGCCTCCAGCACGTCCAGCGTGTGCGTCCGCAGGTGCGCCGCGTCACGGTAGAGGCCCAGGCGGGGATCGAGGCCCACGCACAGCCGGGTTCCCAGGCGGCGGGTGCGGTCGGTGACGAGGGCGGCGAAGGTGGGAGGCATCGGGGATGAGGGTACCAGCTGCCTGAACCGGGACGTCCGCTCCCTCTGGCCGGGGCACGCGGCTATCCTGACCCATGACCTTTTCCATCGTGGGCCGCGACCCGGTGACGGGCGACCTCGGTGTCGCCGTGGCGAGCAAGTTTCTGGCGGTCGGCGCCCTCGTGCCCTTCGCGCGGGCGGGTGTGGGCGCGGTCGCCACCCAGAGCTACGTGAACCCCAACTACGGCCCCGACGGGCTGCGCCTGCTTGCGGACGGAATGGGGCCGGAGGAGGTCGCCGCCGAGTTCCGGCGCACGGATCCCGACATCGCCCAGCGGCAGTTCGGGATCGTGGGCGCGGACGGGCGCTCGGTGACCTTCAGCGGCGAGGGCTGCCACGCCTGGGCGGGCGGGTTCACCGGGCCGGACGTGGCGATTCAGGGCAACATCCTGACCGGGCCGGAGGTCGTGGAGGCGATGCGCGTGGAGTGGGAGGCTTCGGAGGGCCAGCCCCTGCCGTGGCGGCTCCTCGCGGCGTTACAGGCAGGCGATGAAGCGGGCGGCGACAAGCGCGGGCGGCAGTCGGCGGCCCTGCTGTGCGTGGGGCCGGGGCGGGGCTACGGCGGCCTCACCGACGACTGGGTGAACCTCCGCGCGGACGACCACGCGGACCCCTGCGGCGAACTCGCGCGGCTGCTCGGCATCCACGACCTCCTCTTCGGGCGGCCCCAGACCACCCGTGAGCTCACCGGGGAGGAGCTGGAATGGCTGCGCGCCCTGTTGATCGTGCAGGACCACGCGACCTCACTGCCCGCCGGACCCTGGGACCCCGAGACGGAGGCGGCCGCCTGGGCGCTGTACGGCACCGAGAATCTGGAGGAACGCTGGGTACCGGGCGGCCAGTTCGATCCGGTGGCGCTGGCGTATCTGGCCGAGCGCTACGGGGGCGACGTGCGCCCCGCGCCCCTGAGTCCGCAGCAGCGGGAGGCCCCGGCCGGGGAGTAGCTCCCGGAAGCTCTGCTACCCTCGCCCCATGCGCCTTTCTGCCACCGATGTCTATGCGTTTCAGGCGCTGGGGTATCTGGGCACCCAGGACCTGACCCGCTGGGTGTCCAGCGAGGAGATCAGTGACGCCACCGGGGTCCACCGTCCCTACCTCGTGCGGATTCTGGCGGCCCTCAGCCACAAGGGCATCGTGAAGAGCAAGAAGGGCATCGGCGGCGGCTACGCCCTCTCGCGCCGGCCCGCGCTGATCTCGCTGTGCGAGGTGGTGCGGGCGGTGGACGGGCCGGTGGCTCCCCTGTCGTGCATCAGCCTCAACTGGCACGAGCCCTGCGTGGAGGAGGGCCGCTGCCACGCCCGCGCCAGCGTCTACACCCGGATGCGCGACGCGATGCTGGCGGTTCTCCAGGAATTCAGCGTGGAAGACCTCGTGACCGACGTCCGCCAGGGCGTGAGCTACGGCCACTGCCTGGGGCATCTGCTCAAGCCGAACGCCTGAGCGCGGGCGCAGGCCGCCCCGGTCCTCCAGACAACCCACATTGTTGACCTGTTTGGTCATCTACTCTGACGCGTCGTGGAACGTGCCCCCGTCCGTTCCCCCTCTTCTCCCGGAGCCTGCATGCCTGACCCTTTTCCTCCCACCAACGTCCCGCCGACCTCCCTGACCGACCCGCAGCGGAGGCGCAGATGACCCCCCGCACACCGGCCGCCGATCCCGCCCCCCCGCGCACCCGCTCCCCGCGCTGGCAGGTGCTGTCGTGGCAACTGATCGGACTGGCGCTGATTCTGGGCGTGTGGTGGCTGGTCACCGAGGGGCTGGGGCTCTACCCGCCCTACGTCTTTCCCAGCCCCGCGCAGGTGTGGACCGAGATCAGCTACGGGCTGTGGGGCACCGGGCCGCAGGACGGCAAGCTGCTCTCGGCCCTGGCCGGAAGCCTGCGGCGGGTGCTCACCGGGTACGGGATCGCGGTGGTGCTCGGAGCCCTCGTGGGGCTGCTGATGGGCGCGTGGCGGCCGCTGCGGGCCGCGCTGGGGGCCTACCTGACCGGCATCCAGAGCGTGCCGTCCATCGCCTTCGTGCCCTTCGCCATCCTCTTTTTCGGACTGAACGAGCGGGCGGTGCTGTTCGTGGTGATTCTGGAGGGCTTCATTCCGGTGGCGCTGGCGGTGTCGGGAGCGCTACTGAACGTGCCGCCCGCGCTCAGGATCGCGGGGCGGACGCTGGGAGCGCGGGGCCTCTCGCTGACCACCGGGGTGCTGCTGCCCGCCGCGCTGCCCAACGTGCTGACCGGCCTCCGCACCGCCTGGAGCTTCGCGTGGCGGGCGCTGGTGGGGGCCGAGCTGCTGATCAGCGGGGTGGCCTCCATCGGGGAGCAGCTGGAGGTCGGGCGGGCGACGGCGAACGTGGCGCTGGTGCTGGCGAGCATCATCATCATCGGGATCATCGGCGGCCTGTTCGACACGCTGCTGCGGGCGCTGGAGGGCCGGGTGCGCCGGGATTACGGGCTGGAGGTGACCCCGTGAGCGGCGGCAGAAGTGCCCCGGCGACCACCGCCACCACCCCCCAGGGCCTGCCCCTGTTGCTCGACGGCGTGACCTACCGCTACGGGCGCACCCGCTCGGCGACCGCCCCGGCGGGCCTGGGGCCATTGAGCCTGGAGGTGCGGGCGGGCGAGTTCCTGTGCGTGGTGGGGCCGTCGGGCAGCGGCAAGAGCACCCTGCTCTCGCTGCTGGCGGGCTTCCTGCGCCCGCAGGCCGGGGTGATCCGGCTGGGCGACACCCCCGTCACCGGCCCCGACCCGCGCCTCACGCTGGTGCAGCAGGAGGCGGCCCTCTTTTCCTGGCGCACGGTCGCTGGAAATGTCTCCTTCGGGCTGGAGCAACGGCGGCTGCCCCGCGCCGAGCGCGACGGCCGGGTGGGGGACGCCCTGCGCCTCGTCGGGCTGGAGGGCTACGGCGGGCGGCGGGTCCACGAGCTCTCGGGCGGGCAGCGCCAGCGGGTCAGCCTCGCCCGCGCCCTCGCGCTCCAGCCCCGGCTGCTGCTGCTGGACGAGCCCTTCAGTGCGCTCGACGACCGCACCCGCACCGTGCTGGCCGACGAGTTGCTGGGCATCTGGTGGTCGCGCAAGGTCACGGTGGTCTTCGTGACCCACAACCTCGAAGAAGCCCTGGCCCTGGGGCAGCGGGTCGTGGCCCTGCGCGGCGGCGAGGTGGCGCTCGACGCCCCGGCGCGGGAGCTGGACGTGGCCCGGCTGCGCGAGACGCTGGAATAACGGGGCAGACGAGCAGAAGCCGGGGCACGAGGCCCCGGCTTCTGCGCTGGGCAGGGAATTACTCGGTCTGCTTGTCCTCGCGCACCAGTTCTTCGGGTTCGCGGTCGGGGCCAGCGGCCAGCACGCGCCCGAAGGCGGCGACCACCGTGTCGATCTGTTCGCGGGTGATCGTGATCGGCGGCAGGAAGCGCACGACCATCGGGGTGGCGGCCAGGGTCAGC
This sequence comes from Deinococcus rhizophilus, assembly GCF_030271215.1. Taxonomy (GTDB): domain Bacteria; phylum Deinococcota; class Deinococci; order Deinococcales; family Deinococcaceae; genus Deinococcus; species Deinococcus rhizophilus. The sequence continues at coordinate 4,061 of NZ_JASNGB010000087.1, forward strand.
ACCCCTTCCTCGTGCTCCAGCGCCGTGATGTAGGGGGCGCTGGGTTCGTGGAGTTCCACGCCGATCATCAGCCCCAGGCCGCGCACCTCCTTGATGCGGGGCGAGCCGATCGCCCGCAGCCGCTCCATGAAGTAGGTGCCCTTCTCGCGGGCCTGCTCGGCCATGCCCTCGTTCTTCATCGCGCGCAGGGCGGCGACCCCGGCGGCCATGCTCAGCGGATTGCCGCCGAAGGTGGTCCCGTGCCCGCCCTTGGGCATCCGGTCGGCGACCTCGGCGGTCATGGCAAAGGCGCCGATGGGAACGCCCCCCGCCATCGCCTTGGCGAGGGTCATGCCGTCGGGGGTCACGCCGTAGTGCTCGGAGGCGAACATCTTGCCCGTGCGGCAAAACCCGGTCTGGATCTCGTCGAGGATCAGCAGCGCCCCCTTCTCGCGGGTGATCTCGCGGGCGGCGCGGATGAACTCGGGGGTGGCCGGGTGCACGCCGCCCTCGCCCTGCACGGGTTCCAGGATGACGGCGGCGGTCTGGTCCGTGATCGCGGCACGCAGTTCCTCCACGTTGCCGTAGGTCACGAAATCCACGTTCTTGCTGTCCACCGCGTCCCCGAAGGGCTCGCGGTACTTCGGCTCCCAGGTGAGGGCGAGGGCGCCCAGCGAGCGCCCGGAGAAGCCCCGGCGCATGGACACGAAGCGCTGGCGCCCGGTCGCGGTGATGGCGAACTTCTTGGCCGCCTCGACCGCCTCGGTGCCCGAGTTGCACAGGAAGACGCGCTCCAAGCCAGCGGGCAGCACGCCCACGAGTTCACCCAGGAACTCGGCCCGCTTGTCGTTGGGCAGCGTCTGGGGCATCACCATCAGCTTGCCTGCCTGCTCCTGCACGGCCCGGACCACGTCGGGGTGGCTGTGGCCGATGTTCGCCACGCCGTACCCGGCCACGCAGTCGATATAGGCCCGGCCCCCGTCGTCCCAGACGGTCGCGCCCTGCCCGCGCACCATCACGACCTCATGCTTGTTGTAGACGCCCGAGTCGAGCCGCAGTTCGACGTCGAGCCACTTGCTCCTGTTCTGGGCACTGCTGTGTGTGGTTGTGGTCATGAACCCTCCTTGTCTGGGGTTCAGTGTAGGGGCTGCGGGTGAGCAGTCCGGCAGGGGTGTCCAGCCGGGCGGGTCAGCCCAGCGCCTTCCCGCAGTGAGGGCTGCTCCCGTCCAGGCTTGCCGCGTGGGACGAGGGGTGGGCATGGGCGGCAGCATCTGCGGCGGAGAATCGCCCCGGCCTGCGGTTGACTGCAGCCATGTACGACCTCAGCCCGGACTACTCCGCTGCTCTCCTGATGGCGCTGGTGCTGCTGGCGGCGAGCGCGGTGATGGCCTTTGGCATCTGGCGGAGGCGACCGGACCTGGGCGGGCCTTTGTCCTCGTGGTCCTCATGACCCTTCTGCCGGGTTGGTTCGCGTTCCGGCCCCTGGGCTGCTCGTCACAGATGGCCCTCTGGGTGGCGGGCAACATCCTCTTTTCCCATCTCGTGGGCGCTGTCCCCCCTCTGGACCGCCCTGCGCTGGATGCAGGACATCAAGGACGCCACCGAAGCCCCCCGGTAAACGTCAGCGTGCCCGCAACCCCCGCCCCGGTTCTCCCGTAGAAGGGGGTATATGCGCAAAGCCTTTCACCTTCCCCTCCTCGCGGCGCTGCCCGCCGTGCTCGCGGCCTGCGGCGACGACGACCTCGACCTCGACCGCTACAAGCGCACCAAGTACACCTCCTACGAGCAGTGCCGCCTCGCCCACCGCGACGCCATAGGACGCGGGCTGCAAAACCCCTGCCAGAAGACCAGCGGCGGCTTTTTCGGGCCCTACATCCTGCTCCGGTCCGGCCTGACCCGCTACGTGGGCTACACCTCCTCGGGCCGGGTGGCCCCCAGCGGCCTGACCTACGACACCCGCACGGGCAAGACGACCTCCTTCAAGGCGCCGGGCGTGAGCCGGGGCGGGTTCACGAGCACGGGCCGCGCGAGCAGCTCCGGCAGCGCGAGCTACGGCGGATGAGGGGGTCACGGCGCGGGGCTGTGCCTTCAACCTGTCGCCCTCGCCCACGCCTGCCCGGGCAGGTGGCCTGATGCAGCGCCGCACCCTGCTGCCCCGCCCCAACTGGGAAGCCCGCTTGCAAGGGGTCGGCATGACCTGGTACGCCCCCACCCCCGAGCACCCCGTCCCCTACTGGGGCGAGGAGGGCTACTACGCCTTCAGCCCCCGCGAGATCGAGGGCCTGAAGCGCGACGCGCAGGACCTCACGGCGATGGTGCTGGAGACGACCGGCGCGGCCATCGAGGGCGGGCGGCTGGCGCAACTGGGCATCCCTGCCTTCCTGCACGGCGCGGTGCGCGAGTCGTGGGACCGGGACGACCCGACGCTGTACATGCGCCTGGACCTCGCCTACGACGGACGCGGACATGCCCGGCTGCTGGAGGTCAACGCGCAGACGCCGACCAGTCTGGTGGAGGCGGCGGTGTGCCAGTGGCAGTGGCTGGAAGACCGCCTGGAACGCGGCGAGCTGCCCGCCGGGACGACCCAGTGGAACACGGTTCACGAGGGCCTGGGCGAGCAGTGGGCCTACCTCGTGCAGGAGCGGGGCGTGACCCAGGCGCATTTCAGCTCGGCCCGCGAGGTGGAGGACATCGCCACCGTGACCTACCTGCGCGACCTGGCACAGGCGGTGGGCGTCAGCGGCTCCTTTCTGGCGGCGGACGAGGTGGGCACCAGCCCGCAGGAGCCGTTCCTGCTGGACACCTGGACACTGCCCATCCGAACTTTGATGTGGCTGTGGCCCTTCGAGTACGCCTGGGAGTCGCGCGACAGCTCCTTTCTGGCGAATACGCAGACCCGCTTTATCGAGCCGCTGTGGAAGGCCGTGACGGGCAGCAAGGGCTTGCTGGCGCTGCTGCACGAGCGGTATCCCGACTCCGGGCTGGTCCTCCCGGCCACCCTGAGCGCCGGAAGCCTCGGCCCTAACGTGGTTCGCAAGCCGCTGTATTCCCGCGAGGGGCAGAACGTGCAGCTTCCCGGCGAGTCGGCCACGGCGGGAGCCTACGGCGACCTGCCGCTGGTGGAGCAGGCTTACGCGGAGCTGCCGACTTTCCCAGCGGGCGACGGTCCCCGTTACCCGGTCCTGGGCGTCTGGGTCGCCGGGGACGAGGTGTGCGGGCTGGGCATCCGCGAGGGCCGGGGCCGCGTGACGGATAACCGGGCGACCTTCGCGCCGCATGTGGTGACTCCGGAGTGAGCTTCGACGCCGAAGGGCCGGAAGCTGCTGCCTCCGGCCCTCTTGCTTGGGTTAGTGGTCCCCACCCAGCCGCTCCGGCGGCGGGTTGAGGTGCGTCTTGTCGGTGCTCTCGGTGACGGCCTCGGTGTCGAAGGGGTTCTCGTTCGCCAGCCGCTCGACCTCGCGGGCGGCGGCCTCGGAGGTTGCGGGGGTCCACTCGCCGTGGCGGGTCATGGGCTTGTCGTCGCCGGAGTTCTTCCTGTCGTCGCTCATCTGCTCTCTCCTTACAGGCCCAGCAGGTCGCGCCCCATATCCTCGCTCGCCTGCCCGACCTCCTCGGCGACCTCGTCGCGGCGGGTGGCCCAGGCGGGAAAGGGGTAGTTCACCAGGACGGGGTTGGGCACGTCGGGCTGCGACACCAGCATGGTGCCGGGTTGCAGGATGCCCGCCCGCGCCCGGAAGCTCTGCGGCAGAAAGCGGTATTCGGGCCGCTCGGCTTCCGCCAGGTCCAGCCGCCCCACCACCCGGATCGCCGCGTTGGACACGATGCGCCGCTCGACCTCGGAAGCGGTTTGCTGGGCGCCGATCAATATGATCCCCAGCGACCGTCCCCGCTCCGCGATGTCGAGCAGCACGTCCTTGATGGGGCTGTCGCCCTCACGCGGGGCGTACTTGTTCAGCTCGTCGAGGACCACGAACACGGTGTCCTGGCGCCCGTAGCGTTCCTTGTGCTCGAAGAGGTCACGCAACAGCACGCCGACCACGAACATCTGCGCGTGGCTGCCCAGCCGGTTGATGTCCACCACGCTGGTCTTGAAGCGCCCGCTCAGGATATTGGGCCGGTACTTCGTGGCCTGCTCTGCCGTGAGATCACCCCGGACCAGCGGGGAGAGGTGCTTTTGCACCCCGCGCAGGCGCCGGATAAACGCCTGCAGGGTGGCGGGCGACTGGTTGCCAGTCCAGCGGCGGTCGCCCGCGCCCTCGTTTTCCTCCAGCAGCTTGTATTCCAGATAGGCCACCAGTTGCGGAAACGTCTCGATGCGCGCCTCGCCCAGCTCGCTGAAGCGCACCGACTCGTCGAGCATGGCGTCCGTCTCGGCCTTCCAGTCGGGAACGGTGAGGTACGGCGCGTCACTGCCCTGCGCCAGCCGCGCGAGCTTGTCCTCGATGGACCCGATCACGAAGCCCAGGTTCAGCGAGGCGTTGCGGTCAGCAAAGGCATAGGGCAGCATCCGCCGGGCGCAGAACTCACGCACGGTGAAGACGAAGGGCGTGACCCCCCCCAGCCGCTGCTCGACGTTGGGCACGATTACCCCGCTGCCGCCCTCACGCGGCGGCGCCAGGAACTGCACGTCCTGAAAGGGCGACATGGGCAGGCCCAGCAGGTCGTAGCGGCCCTGCGGCAGATTCTTGGCCGCGCGGACGCCGCGTTCCACGCCCTCGACCTCCTTGTTGAACTTGTCGAGAAACAGCAGGTCCTCGCCCTTCACGTTGAAGATCAGGGCGCGGGTGGCGTGGCCCTCGTGGCGGCTGTCCAGCACGCCGCTGCGAAAGATCGAGTGCAGCAGGAACAGCGCATAGCTCGTCTTGGTCGCCACCCCCGAGATGCCGCTGATGTTGATGTGGCCGCCGCTCTCGCCGTTGACGAACTGGTAGTTGATCGGCAGCACCTGACCGTCGGCGAGCAGGCCGCCGGGGAAGGCCCGTTTCATCTTGTCGGCGCTCAGGGCGATGCGGAGATCGTCGCCGCGTGCGTGCCCAACCGTGTCCCCCGGCTGCGGCGGAATGAAGTTCTCGGGGCTGACGCGGGTGACGAGCACCCGGGCCGCGTAGCTCACCGAGGCGGGCAGCAGTCCGGCCACCACGTCGGCCACGTCGCTGTCGAAGGTCACGCCCTCGTGGCGGGTGCGGACGTGATCGACCAGGCCGTAGAAGCGCACCGTCTGGCCGTCCGGCTTGCGGGTCTCGACCACCACCAGATCGTCCATCTGCACGCTGGCGCCGGGGCTGACCGCGAACCAGAAGGTGACCGGCGTGGCGTCCTCGGTGCCCAGGACCATGCCGATGCGCCCGGCATCAGACTGGCCCAGCGCAGTCAAGCGACCACCCGTGGCCCGTACTGCCCGGCCAGGTGGGCACGGATGCGGCGGGTGACCATCTCCGGACTGCCCATCGCCCGGCCCATCGCCTGCTCCAGCGCCGCCGTCGGAATCAGGTTCTGTGGGGCGCGGGGGTCCTTGTGCGGCTGGCTGGCGAGGCGGCACAGCAGCGCCCCCGACAGGTCCGCGATGTCCTGCACGCCGCGCGGCACAAAGTCGGTGTCCTCCGGGGCGTGCATCTCCAGACGCATCACGCCCGCCAGTGGGTGCTGATAAAACGGCGCGTCACAGAGGCGCACGTACCAGGTGAAGCGCTGCTCGCGGCCCTCGCCGGTGCCCTCGCCCCGATCCCCGAGTTTGAAGCGCAGAACCGGCGTGCGCTCGCCCGGCCTCAGCGCCGTCAGCAGCCCGATCCGGTCGGCGCCGAGATAATCCGTGTGCAGCGTCTTGACGTAGCCGACGACCGCCCGGCCTGCCTCACCGGGTCGCACCGGACCGTCTTGCAGAACCAGGGTGTCGGGCAGCGCGTCCACATCGGTCTCATCGAGGGGCAGCGGTGAGGCCAGCTCGGCGCTCATCGCCTGCTCGCGCCGCAGCATCAGGGTCTGCACGGCGGCCCGGGCGCCTTCCACCTGCGCCCCCGCAAAAGCGTGGGGCTGGTATTCCAGCAGCCCGGAGTGGGGATTGCGCGGGCTGAGCCGGGTCACTTCCAGCGGCGTGTCACCGCTGTAGGCAAGCACCCGGCTGGCCGACACCCCCTGCAACTGCGCCTGACGCGAGCCGTGCGGACACAGGTCCACCGCGCCGACCACAAAGGCGCCGAAGCCCGCCACGCTCATTCCGCCCGCCTCGTCGTCGAGCAGCAGGCGGGCTTCCATGCGCGGCTTGCCGTCCACCACCAGAAGGCGCCGCATCCGGTGGGGAATGCCGCGTGTGGGAATGGCTGCCCAGTGATCTGTCTCGGCATTGAACACCAGCCCGGCAAAGGGCTTCAGCGTTAACTGGCCGTCCTGGGTATCGACCGGCCAGGGGTCAAGGCGAATCCGCATGGGGGGATTCTAGGGGCGCGGGCCGCCCGCCGGGTAAGCCCGGCCCACAAGCAGGGGAGCGGAAGCCGCAGCCTCCGCTCCCTTCCCGTCTCCCGGCGGTCAGTCGCCGTGGTAACCGCTCAGCGCCCGCAGGCTGGCCTCGTCGGTCAGCGTCAGGCAGCGGTAGGCGGGGGTCAGCAGGCCGTCGTCGCGCATCTCGCCGATCAGCTTGGACACGCTCTCGCGGGTGGCGCCGGTGCCTTCCGCGATCAGCTCGTGGGTGGCCCGCACGAAACGGGTGCCGTCGCTGTGCTGCCCGCCCAGGCTGGACTCGGCGAGGTTCAGCAGGTACCGGGCGATGCGCTCGCGCAGTTCGCCGTTCTGGATGTGCACCCCGTCGTTCATCACGCGCTGAAGCTGAGCGCTCAGGCTGCGCGTGACCTCCCACAGCTCGGCCGCCCCGAGGTGCTGGGGGTGCAGCGGCACGACCGCCGCGTCGGTGAGCGCCGTGACCTGATGGGCGCGGACGATGCCGTGCAGGGTTTCCTCGCCGAACACGTCGCCGGGCCAGATGTGGCGCACGGTCAGGGTGCGGCCCTGGGGAGTCAGGCGCACGGCCCGCAGCAGCCCGCTTTCCAGCCGGTAGAGGCTGGGGGCCGCGTCGCCCGCGTAGTACAGCGTCTCGCCCCGGCGCAGGGGGCGGCGGTGCAGATCGGTGTGGTACAGGGCAGAAACGGTCGCGGTGCTGTTGAGGGTCATGCGTTGACTCCTGGGGGCGAGAGAGCGGGAACCGGGAAGCGAACCTGACGAGACTGTACAAGGTCTGTCTAAGGTTGAATCCCGACTGGCCCACCTTGTGAAGCCCTGCTGTGTGGGAAGCCGCACCTGAGCATGGAGGCCCTCACGGTCGCCCTGGGAGCCTGCCTGAGAAGGGTTTGGCAGATGAGGCAGGAGTGCCCTTGCCGCGCTGGGACGGCGTGGCCGTCCTCTCCCCCCTCCTGCGGGGCTGTGCCAGTCCCAGCCTCCCCCGCAAGGGAGGAGGGGCAAACACCTCGTGTTTTCGGGCCAGATGAAGCAGCTGGGGTAACTCTGCGGACAGCTTGTAGGGGCAGCCTGTCACCGTTCAGGCGGTCATCACGTCCAGGCCGTCCAGCACGACGCGGGCATGGGCCTCGACGGTCAGGGCGTGGTCGCGGTTGTAGCCCCCGGCCATCATGGTGACCACGGGCACGCCCGCCTCCCGCGCCCAGGTCAGGACCGTGCGGTTGCGCTCTCCCACCCCGTCCAGGGTCAGGGCGAAGCGCCCGAACCGGTCCCCGGCGAGCACGTCTGCCCCCGCGAGGTACAGCAGCAGGTCAGGCCGGAAGGCTTCCAGGGCGGGAAGCACCTGCCCGCGCACCACTTCCAGATATTCGCCGTCTGTCACGCCGTCGGGCAGGCCGAGGTCGAGGCTGCTGCGCTCCTTGCGGAAGGGGTAGTTGCGCTCGCCATGCACGCTCACGGTCAGGGCGCGGGGCTCAGCGGCCAGCAGCGCGGCGGTGCCGTTGCCCTGGTGCACGTCGAGGTCGAGGACCGCCACCCGCCGCGCCAGCCCGTCATCCAGCGCGGTGCGGGTCAGCAGGGCGGCGTCGTTGATCAGGCAAAATCCCTCGGCGCGGTCGCGAAAGGCGTGGTGGGTGCCTCCCGCGAGGTTCGCGCCCCAGCCGCAGGCGAGCGCGTCGTGCAGCGCGGCGAGGCTGCCCCCGGCGGCGCGGCGGGCCC
>NZ_JASNGB010000088.1 GCF_030271215.1 Deinococcus rhizophilus
GGGCACGGGGTCGGGCGCCGTCTCGGCGGACTGCTCGGAAGTGGGGGCCACCGGAGCGGTCACGGCCCGCGCGGAACGGCCGCGCCGGGGCTGGGGGGCCTCCGCCGTGGTGGGAGACTCGTTCTGGACTGCCGCAGGCTCGGGGACCATTGTGGCAGCGGCCTTCGCCGGGCGTCCGCGCCGCTGGCGGGCCGGGGTCTGGCCCTCGGGGGCCGGGGCATCGGCAGTGGGAGCGTCAGCAGTCGGGGCGACGGAAGTGGTCTGTGGATCGGAGGCGGCGCGCAGAGAATCGTCTGTGGCCACGCGCTCCTTTTTCGCTCTGGGCATTCCTCACCTATCAGGACGTGCCCGTGGGACTCTATGTGGAGGTCGTCTCCGGCGGGAGGCGGCCGCGCACTTGGGCAGGCCCCTGAACCGGAACGACGCTCTCGCCCAGGGGCAGAGGGTCTCGCGCTTGTCTCGGGTCGCGCCCGGCTCCCTGCCGCCGTGGCGGTGCCCGGAGGCGGGGGGCGGGGGCGCAGTCCTATGACCCGGCAGCGCGGCCAGTCTACCATGCGGGACCTGACGGCACCTTGAGGACGGCCCTAGAGCATTGGGCAGAATGGAGGCACCTGGGGAAGGGCGCCCCAGGTGCCTCCATTCTGCCCAATGCTCTTCTTCAATTCGCTCGCTCTGCTGCACAGCTTTGCAAGTCCGCTCGGCCAACGAATGCNGGGGAAGGGCGCCCCAGGTGCCTCCATTCTGCCCAATGCTCTTCTTCAATTCGCTCGCTCTGCTGCACAGCTTTGCAAGTCCGCTCGGCCAACGAATGCGGAAACCCACCGCATTCTTATGGCAAATGCTCTAGCTGGCCGCCGGAGCGGGCACCACCACCCCGGTCACGGGCGCGTGGTCGCTCAGGCGGGCGGAGCGGTCCACCACGACCTCCCGCACCTCCGTCCCGGCGGCGAGCAGGTAGTCGATACGCCAGCCCACATCGTTCGCATAGGCGTTGCCCCGGTTGCTCCACCAGGTGTACTCGGCCCGCTCGCCGAGAGCGGCGCGGTGCGCGTCGGTCAGTCCACAGGCGAGGTGGGTGCTCATCCACTCGCGCTCGTGGGGCAGGAAGCCGCTGTTGCCCCGGTTGCCGCGCCAGTTTTTCAGGTCGAGTTCGCGGTGCGCCACGTTGTAGTCGCCGCCGATCACGACCGGGAGGCCCTGCGCGAGCGTGCCCAGCGTCCAGGCGTGGTAGTCGGCCAGCACCCGGTCCTTGAACTCCTGCCGCTCGGGACCGGAACTGCCGCTGGGCAGGTACACGCTGGCGAAGCGCACCCCACGCACCACGGCACTGATCACCCGGCCCTCGGCATCCATCTCGGGGTGATCCATGCCGGGGCGCACGTCCTCCAACCCGTGGCGGCTGAGAATCGCCACACCGCTGTAGCCGGGCTTGCGGGCCGGGAACCACGCACTGCCGTACCCCAGCGCGGCGAACGCCTCAGGCATGGGGTCAGCTCGGACCTCCTGCAGCAGCAGCACGTCGGGGGCCTCACGGGCAAGCCAGCCCTCCAGCCCCTTGCGCAGGGCGCTGCGCAGCCCGTTGACATTCAGGGTGGTCACCTTCAGGGGCGCGGACAGCATCGGCGCGGAGGATAGCGCGGCTCCCGGTCGGGTACGCTGGAGGCCGTATGGTCGAGATCAAGTTCCGCAACGAGCAGGATGGCCGCGAGTTCGAGCTGACCCACCCCCGCGCCGCCCGCGTGCTGGAGGACGTGCGGACCTGGGCCACCGCCAACGATTTCGCGCACGTCACCTTCTGGCGCGACGCCGCGGACCCGGAAAGGCTGTGGGTGCAGCTTGGAGACGACCGCCTGAACTACTGGATTCCGGTGAGCACCTTTACCGAGGGCCGCCACGAGACGGTCGAGATGCAGCTCGACTACGCCCGGGGCGCCCAGCGCCGCAGCGCCGCCGGATACGAGCGCTTCGACAAGTAGGTCTGCCCTGACGCCGCTCCACGCTGACCCGCGGGTGAAGCGTGTCTGTCAGCGGCGAGGTCAAATCCCATCCCTCCAGGCTCAGCCTGTAGCTGGCCGCCAGCGCCCGCACATCCTCCGCGCTGCTTGTACCCACGTCGAGGACGCAGGCGGTGGGAGACAGGGACAGCGCGTCCCGCTCCGACCAGCCGGGCAGATTCATCCGCGTAGTCTGGCACGGCTTTTACGGCCCCCTGGTGAACACTCCACACAACGTTTACAACGTGGCGCCCTTTACGTTTCGCGCAGGGGGCGCGGGCGAGAGTTGACCCGTGTTCGGGGCAGGACCACCCTTCCCCGAGAGTTTTTCCCGAAAGGCAGGTTGACCCATGAAACTGTCCAACATCATGTACATTCTCGGTTTCGCCTCGATTCTCACCTCGGCCGCCAGCTTCACCGCTGGCAAGGCAGACGGCGGCGCTGGCAACAAGGAAGGCGAGGAGAAGCAGCGCAGCGGCCTCTTCGTCGGCTTCTGGCCCCCCACGTTCTTCATCCTCGGCAAGATCATCGAGGACCGCGAGAACAAGAACCAGAGCATCCTGACCGGCGAGTAAACCAATTCAAGCAAGAAGGGACGTGGTGCAAGGCCACGTCCCTTCTTGCTGTATGATTCACATCTCCATGCGCGTTTTCAGGAAGTTGGTCATCACAGCGCCCCGCTTGTAAAACGGATTGTCCATGATCTTGATGTAAAGCGGGATGGTGGTCTTGGGGCCGTGAATCACGCTTTCCTCGAGCGCCCGTTTCATGCGGCTGATCGCCTGCTCGCGGCTGTCGTGGTGGACGATCAGCTTGCCGATCAGCGAATCATAGTGCGGCGGAATCACGTAGCCCGTGTAGGCGTGGCTGTCGACCCGCACGCCGGGGCCGCCTGCGAAATGCACGTCGTCGATCTTGCCCGCCGCCGGGCGGAAGTCCTTGGCCGGGTCCTCCGCGTTGATGCGGCACTCGATGGCGTGGCCTTGCAGTTTCACGTCCTGCTGCTGGAGCGAGAGGCCCTCGCCCGCCGCGACCTGAATCTGCAGCCGCACGAGGTCGAGGCCCGAGATCATCTCGGAGACGCAGTGCTCGACCTGAATGCGGGTGTTCATCTCCATGAAGTAGTAGTTGCCGTCACGGTCCACGATGAATTCCAGCGTGCCCGCACCCGCGTAGTTCACGTGTCGGGCGAGACGCACCCCTGCCTCCAGAATCTCCTGCCGCAGCGAGTCGGGCAGGGTGGAGGGGGCTTCCTCGATCAGCTTCTGGTTGCGGCGCTGGATCGAACAGTCGCGTTCCCCGATGTGGATCACGTGGCCCTGGCCGTCGCCCATGACCTGCACCTCGACGTGCCGGAACTCTTCCAGGAACTTCTCCATGATCAGGGCCGGATCGCTGAAGTACAGCCGCGCTTCTTCCTGCGCCTGTGCGAAGCCCTTGGCCAGCTCCTCCTGGGTCCGGATGACCTTCTGGCCGCGCCCGCCCCCGCCCGCGCTGGCCTTGAGCAGCACCGGGTAGCCGATCTGCTTGGCGGCGAGGAGCGCGGCGTCCATGTCCTCCAGAATCCCGGTGCCCGGAACGACCGGCACCCGGCTCTGCGCGGCGATCTCGCGCCCGCCCGCCTTGCTTCCGAGCGCCCGCATGGATTCCGGCGTGGGGCCGATAAAGACGATGCCGTGCTCGCGGCACATCTCTGCGAAATCTGGGTTCTCGGCCATGAAACCGTAGCCGGGGTGAATCGCCTCGGCGCCCGTCATCAGCGCGGCCGAGAGGATGTTAGGGATGTTCAGGTACGAGGCGGTGGAGGCGGGCGGTCCCACGCACACCGACTCGTCGGCGAGCAGCACGGGCAGGCTCTTCTCGTCGGCGGTGGAATACACCACGACCGTCTTGATGCCCATCTCCCGCGCGGTGCGGATGACGCGCAGGGCGATCTCACCACGGTTGGCGATCAGGATTTTTTTAAACATAGCGTTTGGCCCTCGGCTTTCAGCCTCTAGCTCCCAGCGGACGCTTCAGCCCTCGCTGCTGACGGCTGACCGCTGACGACTGACGGCTCACTCGATGATGAACAGCGTCTGGCCGTACTCGACCGGTTCGGCGTTTTTCACCAGAATCTCGCGCAGGGTGCCGCTGGCCTCGGCCTCGATCTCGTTCATCAGCTTCATCGCCTCGATGATGCACAGCACCTGCCCGGCCTGCACGGTGTCGCCCACCTTGACGTAAGGCGCGGCGTCGGGGCTGCTCGACGCGTAGAAGGTGCCCACGATGGGGGCCTTGACCGGCGTGCCAGCCGAAGCGGGTTTGGCGGGAGGCGCTGCGGGCGCGGGCGTCTCGGCGGGAGTGCTCGCCGGGGTCGTGGGCGCCGGAGCGCTGGGAGCCTCGGCCAGAGCCGGGGCCGCGTTGCTGGCTGCGGGCGGCTGGAAGCTGGGTGCCGCGTGAGGGGCCGGAGCGGAGGCACCCGCCGAGGTCGGCATCCCCACCGCTTGCGGCCCCCGCTTGAGGTCGAGGGCAAAGCTGCCGGTCGTCAGGCTGAACTCGCGCACGTCGGCGTGGCTGAGGGCGTCGAGGATCTTTTTCAGGTCGTCTGGGTTCATGGTTCCTCCCGGAAGGGCAAACGGAGTGAGGCGTCGTGGACCGGTCCCATCATGGGGCGTGGCCGCCGGGGCAGGACCGAAGCAGGGGCGAACAGGGGCGAACTGGACCGAGTCTAACGGCCACAGGAAACGCCGCCCCCAGGGTCAGGAGGCGGCGTTCCGGGCCGGGCATCAGGCGCGGCTGAGGTACTGGCCGGTGCGGGTGTCGACCTTCACGTCGGTGCCCTGCTCCACGAAGAGGGGCACCTGCACGACCGCGCCCGTCTCCAGGGTGGCAGGCTTGGTGCCGCCCGAGACGGTGTCGCCGCGCACGCCGGGGTCGGTCTGGGTGATCTTGAGGATCACCTGATTGGGCAGCGTGATGCTCAGCGGCTTGTCGCCGTACATCGCCACCTCGATCTCGGTGTTCTCCTTCATGAACTTGGCCCCGTCGCCCACCAGCGTGGGGGGCAGGTGCACCTGGTCATAGGTGTCGAGGTCCATGAACACGAAGTCCGAGCCGTCCTTGTACAGGAACTGCATCTTCTTGCCCTCGACGTAGATGTCCTGCAACTTCTCGCCGCTGTTGAAGGTCCGGTCCACGATGGACCCGGTCTCCATGTTGCGGAACTTGGTGACCACCTTGGCGCCGCCGCGTCCCATCTTGAGGTGCGAGTAGTCCAGGCATTCCCACAGGCCGCCGTCCATCTCCACCTTGGTGCCGTTGCGCAGTTCCGTCACGCTGATCATGTGTGTCTCCTTGGTTGTGCCGACCCGTGGGCAGGCGGGGGGATTGGCCGGGGCGCAGGCCCTCGCCGGGGCGCCGCTCGGCAACAGGCCGGATTCTAGCAGAGGCGGCCCAGAGCCGAGAGGCGAGGAGGAGGAGGCCGCCGCCCCGCCCCGTTCCCGCGTCCGTCCCGATTTGCTACACTGCCAGGGTTGCATGGCCCCCGCCCCCATGTCCCCGGACCTCCTGTACCCAGGAGACCGGGCCCCGGACACGGCGCGGGTGAGGCGGCCACTGCGGACCCCGGAGGAAACACGCACATGGAACTGAGAGCCATCCCCCGCACCGGCCAGCAGAAGCTGGCGTCCGGACTGATCCCCGCCGTCGCCTACAACAAGGAGAAGAATGTCTCCTTCGCCATCGAGCGTAAGGCCTTTGACCGCGCCTTCCGTCAGCAGGGCACCACGGGCCTTTTTGACATCACGCTGGAAGGCGGCGAGACCTTCCCGGCGCTCGTCAAGACCGTTCAGATGGACAAGCGCCGCCGCGAGGCGATCCACGCCGACTTCTACATGGTGACCTACGGTGAGCCCGTGCAGGTCAGCGTGCCCGTCCACACGGCGGGCCGCAGCCAGGGCGAGGTTATGGGCGGCCTGGTGGACATCGTGGTGCACAACCTCGACATCGTGGCTCCCGGCCCCCGCCGCATTCCGCAGGAAATCAGCGTGGACGTCGCCGCCCTGAACATCGGCGACCACGTGACCGCCGGGCAGATCAAGCTGCCCGAGGGCGTCAAGCTCGCGGTCGACGAGGACCTCGTGGTGATCAGCGTGCTACCGCCCCGCCTCACGGCCGAGGAGGCCGAGGCCGAGACCCAGGCGGCTCAGGTTGCCGGGCTGGTCGCGGCGGGCGAACTCTCCGAGGAAGCTGCCGCCGCCGTGCTGGAGGGCGACGCCAGCATCGAGGAGATCAAGGCCGAGATTGCCGAGAGCAGCGACACCGCCGAGGCCAGCGACGAGGACAAGCAGGACTGAGCCGCCCGCGGTTCAGGGCCGGGACTCCCACGGGGGTCCCGGCCTCTTTGGTGGCTCAGCGCTCGTCGCGCAGGCAAGCCGCCCGCTCAGCGGCTGGGGACTTGCCACACTGCCGCGCCACCTCGTAGAAGGCCGGGAGATGTCCGCCCACCCGGACGAGCGCCGCTCCGAAGTCTGGAACGAGCGTGGCATAGGCCGCCACCGACGCGAGGGCCGCGTTGTTCCCTCCGGCGGCGAACCAGCCGTCGTAGCCCGCGTACCCGCCCCAGCCTGCCTTCAGGGTGGAGTAGCGCTCCTGCAAGCCCGCGAGCACCGCCGCCTTGCGCGTCCGCATCGTCTCCGGCGCGAGGGGCCGCGCGTAGAGGGCCTGCAACTCGGCCCGCGCCCCCAGCAGCAGGGCCTCGAACGCCTGCGCCCGCTCCCGCATTGTGCGGTCGGCCTCTCGCAGCTCCGGCGTGCCGTGCGCCGAGGCCCAGCGCCGCCAGCCCTCTTCCTCGACGGCGGTGGCAAAGGACTCGTTGTAGACGGTGTCGCCCGCGACATAGACGGCGGGGTGGGCGAGTTCGTGAATCACGGTGCGGATCAGCGTGGGATCGGGATAGGTCAGCATGGTGGAGAGCACCGGGTCGCGCAGGTAGCCCAGCGTGCTGTAGGCGGTCACGCCGCCCACCCGCACGTCCTCGCCCGCCGCCCGGCGCGTGTCGGCGTAGGCCCGCGCGTCCGCCTCCCGGAAGTAGCCCCGGTAGCCCACGCACCCGGCCACCGGAAAGCAGGAGGTGAGCAGGTCCAGCCCGAACTCGGGCGCCCGGAACACGTTCCAGACCACGTAAGGTCGGCCCACGTCCACGTACTTGCGGTAGGCCCCACGGTCAGGCAGCCCCAGCTCGCCCACCGCGAAGGCCCGGACCTCCTGTACCAGCGCGAGCTTGCGCCGGGTTTCCGGCAGGGTCGCGGGATCGGCGAGAACCTCAGCCACCGGGCGTGCCCGGACCAGCAGATCGAGCTGTCCAGCCGCAGCCTGGGCCAGATACCGGACCTCGCCGCAACCGCTCAGGACCAGCGCCAGCAGCCCGGCCAGGCCCAGTCCCCAGGGAGTCATGGGGGCAGCATAGCGGGAGCGGGAAGACGGGAGGCTGTACCGTGTCCGGCTGCTTGGGTGCGCCCGCCGCGCTCAGGGCGTCTCTCACGGTGCCAGGGGGATGGGGCGCGGTGGGCTCTGCCCCTGGGCTGTGTGTATGCTCACGTATGCCGCTTCTGGACGATCAGATGGCCTTTTTGCTCACCTGCGACCGCCTGAAAGGGGTGGAGCGCACCACCTCCCTGCACAGCGGTCAGCGGATGGAGAACAGTGCCGAGCATTCGTGGCACCTCGCGCTGATGGCCCTGACGCTAGGGGAATACGCCCACCCGGGCACGGACCTGGGGCAGGTCGTGAAGCTGGTGCTGGTGCATGACCTCGTGGAGATCCATGCGGGAGACCTGCATTTCGAGGCCAGCGCTGCCCAGCTCGCTGCGCAGGCGATCCAGGAAAAGCAGGCCGCTCAGACCCTCTTTGGCCTGCTGCCCGGGGAACAACGTGAGGCGTTTCAGGTCCTGTGGGAAGAGTTCGAGGCGGGACAGACCGCCGAGGCCCGGTTTGCCCGGGCGCTGGACGCTCTGCACCCGATGCTGCTGACCTGGGGCCAGGATGGACTGGGGTGTACGGACCGCGCCCCTGACCTCACGCAGGAGCGGGTGCTACGGCTCAAGGAGCCACGCTTACGGGAGTTTCCAGCATTCTGGCAGTGGGCGCAGCAGCTGCTGGAAAAGGCGGCAGAGGCCGGTCTATTGCCTTCCGAACAGAAAGCGGCCAGCCCCCTTCCTGGAAGCTGACCGCTGACAGTGGCTGCCCTTACGCGGCGCCGACCTTCTGGGCGATAACACCCTCGATGTACTTCACCACGCTCTGCAGCGGCACCCGCGCGAGCACGTCCTCCAGAAAGGCCGTAACCAGCATCTTCTCAGCGAGCTCCTTGCGAATGCCGCGCGAACGCAGGAAGAACAGGGCCTCCTGGTTGACGGGACCGGTGGTCGAGCCGTGCGAGCAGCGCACGTCGTTGGCGTTGATCTCCAGCTGGGGCACCGAGAAATTCTGCGCCTCGCTGCTCAGCATCAGGGTGCGGTGCTTCTGGTAGGCGTCGGTCTTCTGGGCACCGAGGTCCACCTTGATCATGCCGCTGAACACCCCGACCGACTGATCGGCGTTGACGCCCTTGTACAGCAGGTCGCTGTGCGCGTGTGCGGCGGCGTGGTGCTGCAGGGTGTAGTGGTCGAAGTGCTGGTCCTCGCCCGCGAAGTACAGGGCCAGCATCTCGGAGTCAGAGCCCTGACCGCGCAGGTAGGACTGCATCTCGGTCCGGCTGAGGGTCCCGCCCATCGTCACAACGAGGCTGTTGAGCGTCGCGTCCCGGTGGACATCGCCGCGCTGACGTTGGATGTGCGTCACGCCCTTGCCCCAGTTCTGGATGGAGACGTAGCGGAGGCGGGCGCCGTCCCTCACGACGAGTTCGACCGCGCCGATGGCGTAGGTGCCGGGCAGTTCCTCCGAGTCCTGCTCGTCGATGAAGGTGACCTGCGCGTTCTCCTCGGCCACCACCAGGGTGCGGGTCGCCGTGTAGGTGCCCGCCTCGCTCATCACGCGGAAGGAGCCCAGAGGCAGCTCGACCTCGACGCCTCGCGGCACGTACACAAACGCGCCGTTGGTCCACAGGGCCGCCGCCAGCGCGGAGAACTTGCCCTCGCTGGGGTCGGGGGACTTGCTGGGCGTCGTGCCGGGTGCGGCGATGGTCGTGTCGTCGGGGACTTCGGCCGGAACCACCGAGTAGAGGTACTGCTGCACCTTGTCGGCGTGCTGCTCGACCGCCGTACGCAGGTCGGTGAAGATCACGCCCTGTTCACGCAGCTCGGCGGGCAGTTCGGTCGCGTACACCACGTCCGGGCCGTCGAGCACGAGGTAGGCGCCCACGTCGGTGCTCGTCAGCCGCTTCTGCACGCTGGGCGGCAGCGCCGCGATGTCAGTCACGCGCTCGCGCCCGGGGTGGGGGCGCAGGTCGCCGAAGTCCACGTCCACGCGGGTGTACTTCCAGGCTTCCACGCCCTCCGTGGGGACGTCGAGCCTGTTGAAGAGGTCGAGCGATTCGCGGCGCTTGTCGCGCAGCCACTCGGGGCCGCCCGCCGGAACAGTCAGGTCTTGGGTCAGGGGTTGGGTCATGGTGCCTCCAGAGGGGTGCGGACGCCGCAGGGTCAGGCGTCCGCACCGGGCGCGGCGTTCAGCCGACGCTGCCTTCCATTTCGAGTTCGATCAGGCGGTTGAGCTCCACGGCGTACTCCAGCGGCAGCTCCTTGGCGATGGGCTCGATAAAGCCGCGCACGATCAGGCCCGCCGCCTCGTCCTCGCTCAGGCCCCGGCTCTGGAGGTACAGGATCTGCTCGTCGTTGATCTTGGAGACGGTCGCCTCGTGGCCCACGCTGGCGTCCTTCTCCTCGATCTCGATGTAGGGATAGGTGTCGGTGCGGGCTTCCTCGTCGAGCAGCAGGGCGTCGCACTCCACGTTCGTCTTGCTGCCGCGCGCGCCCTCGTAGATCTTGACCAGACCACGGTAGCTGCTGCGTCCGCTGTCCTTGGAGATCGACTTGGAGACGATGGTGCCACTGGTGTACGGCGCGAAGTGGACGATCTTGGCCCCCGCGTCCTGGTGCTGGCCGCGGCCCGCCATCGCGATGGACAGGACCTCACCACGGGCGCCCTCCTCCAGCAGGTAGCAGGCGGGGTACTTCATGGTGACCTTGGAGCCGAGGTTGCCGTCCACCCACTCCATCACGCCGTGGCCGTAGACAGCGGCGCGCTGGGTCACGAGGTTGTAGACGTTGTGGCTCCAGTTCTGGATGGTCGAGTAGCGGAAGCGGGCGCCTTCCTTGACGATGATCTCGATCACGCCGGAGTGGAAGGAGTCGCTGGCGTAGGTCGGCGCGGTGCAGCCCTCGATGTAGTGGGCCTGGGCGCCCTCGTCCACGATGATCAGCGTGCGCTCGAACTGGCCCGAACTCTCCGCGTTGATGCGGAAGTAGGTCTGCAACGGAATGTCCACTTTCACGCCCTTGGGCACGTACACGAACGACCCGCCCGACCACACCGCCGAGTTGACGGCCGCGAACTTGTTGTCCTCGGGCGGCACGACGGTGGCGAAGTACTCGCGGAACAGGTCGGGGTACTGCTTGAGGCCGTCCTCGATGCTCAGGAACACGACGCCGAGCTTCTCCCACTCCTCCTTGAGGTTGTGGTAGACCATCTCGGACTCGTACTGGGCACCAACGCCCGCCAGCGCCTTGCGCTCGGCCTCGGGAATTCCCAGGCGCTCGAAGGTCAGCTTCACGTCGTCGGGCACGTCGTCCCAGGAGCGGGCGTTGAAGCCCTCGGGCTTGATGTAGTAGTAGATCTCGTCGAGGTTCAGCCCCGACAGGTCCGCGCCCCAGGTGGGCATGGGCTTGCTGTAAAAGATCTCCAGCGCCTTGAGGCGGAAGTCGAGCATCCACTGCGGCTCGTCTTTCGCCTTCGAGATCATCTCGACGACCTCGCGCGACAGGCCCTTGGGCGCCTTGACGGCGTAGCGCTCGGGGCTGCTCCAGCCGTACTCGTAGTCCTTGTTGATGTTGGCAACTTCAGGATTGGTCATTTGGAAGCTCCTTGGGAGGAGGAGGGGGGTTCAGTCGCCCGCAACGGCGAGCTGCTTGACCCAGTCGTAGCCCTCGCTGTCGAGGCGCTGGGCGAGTTCGGGGCCGCCGGTCTGCACCACGCGGCCGTCCACGATGATGTGGACCTTGTCGGGCACGATGTAGTTCAGCAGCCGCTGGTAGTGGGTGATGATCAGGCCGCCGAGGTTCGGGCCGCGCATGGAGTTCACGCCCCGGGCCACGATCTTCAGGGCGTCCACGTCGAGGCCGGAGTCGGTCTCGTCCATGATGATGTAGTTGGGCTCCAGCATCAGCATCTGGAGAATCTCGTTGCGCTTCTTCTCGCCGCCGGAAAAGCCCTCGTTGAGGTAACGCTCGACGATGCTCTCGTCCCATTCCAGGGTCTTCAGGGCCGCCGTGAGCCTGCCGTAGAACTCGGTAAACGACACCTCCTCGCCCTCGGCCTTGCGGGCCTGCATGGCGAGGCGCAGGAAGTTGGCGATGGTCACGCCGGGAATCTCGACCGGGTACTGGAACGCCAGAAAGACGCCGAGGCGGGCCCGCTCGTCGGGCTCCATCTCCAGGATGCTCACCCCGTCCACGAACACCTCGCCCTCCGTGACGGTGTACTCGGGATCGCCCACGATCACCTTGGCGAGCGTGCTCTTGCCGTTGCCGTTCGGCCCCATGATGGCGTGCAGTTCGCCGCGCGGCACGACGAGGTTGATACCCCTGAGAATGGGCATGTCGCCGACAGAGGCGTGGAGGTTGCGAATCTCGAGCTGGTGGGGCTGATCGGTCATGGAGGCTCCTTATAGGCGGGGTCACTCTTCTTGAGAATGATTCCTAGTTACTGCGCCATTCTACCGACCCCGGGGGGGAAAGTCGAGTGAGTTGGTGTGGATTCGGGACGCCCACGCTGAGGGCGGCGAGCCCCCACTGGTGGGCGCCGATTCGCGGCGGGGGGGGTCAACCGTGGGGGCGATCGGCGGGCAGCGCGGCCGTCAGGTCGTCCAGCCACGCTGCTTCCACCCCGCGCGGGCACAGCGGGTCGTCCAGCGCGGCGCGGCCCCGGGCGAG
>NZ_JASNGB010000089.1 GCF_030271215.1 Deinococcus rhizophilus
CTCAGAAAAGATACAGGCCATACGGCGTCTTGTCAACTCCCCCCGGTTCACCAGACCTGGAGATTGACGGAGAGTCAGCACAGCTCCCCCCAGAACGGCAAAAGCAACTCCCACTGGACCGAAGCGCATGATGGGGCCGTGACTCTGCGCTTCCCTCTGATCGCCAAGCTCGCGCTTCCCGTTCTGTCGACCTCTGCCTTGATCGGATGTGGTCAGGGGGAGGCCGTCCAGGTCCGGCAGATCACGGCGGCAGGCACCCTCTACACCGTGGCAACTGTGGACCTGGCACGTGACCGTCTGGCACTGCACTGGCTCAACCCCACCACGGGGCGGCCCTACGGAACGTTCCGGCAGGTCATGGCGCGGCTGGGCAAGAGCGGCCAGCGCGTGCTGTTTGCCACCAACAGCGGCATCTATGCACCTGGACTCAAACCGCTGGGCCTGCATGTGGAGGGTGGCCGCGTTCTGGCGCCTCTCAACAATGCCCGCTCGGGGGGCAATTTTGCACTGTTGCCCAACGGCATCTTCTGGATCAAAGGGCTCCGGGCGGGCGTGACCGAGACCCAGGTCTACCGCCGCGCGGGGCTGCAACCGACCTTTGCCAGTCAGTCCGGGCCGCTGCTGGTCGAGAAGGGACGGCTCCACCCGGCTTTCAACAGGAGCGGCACCAGCTTCAAGGTGCGTAGCGGCGTGGGCGTCTGCCGGGACGGCCGGGTGCGCTTCGCGGTGAGCGGTGCCCCGGTCAACTTCTACAGCTTCGCCGTGTTCTTCCGGGACACGCTGGGATGCCCGGACGCCCTCTACCTGGACGGCAGCATCAGCGCCTACGCGACCCCACAGACCGACACGCAGTTCGCGGAATTCGCGGGCATTTGGACGGTCAGCCGCTAGGCAGGACAAAGCCGCCCCCGAAGAGGCGGCGAGTGAACGCGAGCTGGTCAATTGGAGACGGTCAATCGGCGACGGTCAGATTGACGGTGCTGAGGGGGTCGGCGTTGGGGTTGTCCAGCGGGCGCACGTCGTAGCTCACCTCGCCGGGACCGGGGCGACTCTGGTAGCTCCAGCCGCAGGTGCGGTCGAGGAGGATACGTTTGGTTCCCACGACCCGCTCGCCACGGCGCACAGTCACGAGGTAGCCCTCACCCTCCCCTGACCCGCCGAAGCGGAAGGGTTCACTGACCGTTTGCCCACCCGAAATGCTGAGGCTGTAGGGCCCGTCGCAGGTCGCGGCGCTCGCCGCCGGGTCAGCCGCTGCCACCGTGACGGGTAGGCTGCTGAGTTCGGCGCCTGCCTCATCCCGCACGGCATAGGTGTGCGGTCCCTCGGCCGGGCTGGGCACGTCGAGACTCCAGCGGCTGTCGTCCGCGACCATGACGGTGCCGAGGCTGGTGCCGTCCTCCAGAATCTGCACCGTCTGGCCAGGTTCGCCCGTGCCGCTCAGCGTGAAGCCCCCGGCGAGAAGTTCGGCGTCGGCGGCGGGCGCTGTGATGGCGAAGGCGGCTGCGGGGGTGGTCGGCCCGGTCGCCGGAGAGTCGGTGGCATCGTCGGAGATGGTGGCCGCGCCCGTCTCCTCCACAACATTGACCTTGAACTCGCTGCGGGTTCCGCCTGGGCCCTCCACCGTGTAGGTGTGCTCGCCGGGGGTGGGCGCCGGAATCTGCGCTTCCCAGTTGCCCGCGTCGTCTGCGGCAGCGGTCGCCACCTCGTCCCCCTCGTCGGAAACCGTGAGGGTCACGTCGGGGGCCGCCGTTCCGCTCATGACGAAGGGCTCGGCAGGCAGGGTGGCGTCCGAGGTCGGGTTGGTCACCAGGAGGCTCTCGCCCGGGGTCACGGCGGGGGCACTGGTGCTCGTCGGCTCGCGGCCGTTTTGCCCGGTGAGCCAGTACCCCCCCAGACCCAGCAGCAGCAGCAGGGGAATCAACCACCAGGGAAAGCCGCCGCGCCGACGGGTCGGGGTGACGGTGGTGCCCGTCGTCGTGCGGGTGGTGGGGGCGGGCGCAGGCCGGGGCACCGGAGCCGCGCGAACCTGCGGGGTCGCCGCCGCGACGACCGGGGGAGCCAGCAGGGCCGACAGGCTGGGCATTCCGGGTGGGATCAGGCTGGGGAGAAGGCCGGGCAGGTCCCCCAGAACGCGGCTGAGGCCCGCCGCGTCGGTGCCACTGGCCCGGGCCTCGCGCCCCAGCAGCCCCAGCACCACCGGGGCGAGGAGCGCCAGCAGCTTTCCGGTACTGGCACCCGAGCCCCCCACCGCCGAGCCGAGGCGTCCGGTCACGGCGTCGGCGGAGCCGAACAGGTGCGTGACGAGCGGGCGGCCCTGGCCTTCCAGCCGGGTGATCTCGGCGGGGTCGGTGGGGAGAGGGCCAGCGGCGAGGCCCTCCAGATCGCGGCTGCGGTTCAGGAGGTCGGCGGCCCCGGCCCCGTCCTGTCCCTTGCGGGCGAGAGCAGCGAGGAGGACGGGCAGGGCAGCCGCTGCCGCGCGGCCCGCCGTGCTGGGGGTGAACCCGGCAGCGCGGCCCAGCGCCTCGCCCGACTGGCCGCTCAGGCGTCCGCGCAGGGTCTCGATCAGCCCGGCAGCGGTCAGTCCAGCGGCGCCGGGCGCCGTTCCCGTGCCCGCCGCCGGGGTCGTCCCCACCAGCTCACCCGGCCGCAGCCCCCGCCCCGCCAGCAGGCTCAGCAGGAGCGGCAGCGCCAGTTGAAGCAGGCGTGTGGCTCCCGCAGAATCCGCCAGGCCGAGGCGAGCCGCGAGCGACTCCAGCGGCTCGCTCAGCACGTTGGCGGAGAGGACCTCGCCCGCCTGCAACAGTTCGGGGGCGCCGCCAGGGGCATTCAGCGCTGCCTCCACGCTCGGAAAATTGGGAATCGCCGCGTAAGCCTGGTCGATGGCGACCCGGCCTTCCGGTGTGCGGTCGGTGTCGGCCAGCGCCTGCACCAGCAGCGGCAGGCCCCCGCGCAGCACGCGGCCGGAGTCGGCAGGAGACAGCCCGGCGACCTCACCCAGAGTGGGCGTCGCGGGGCCGAAAAAGGCAACGAGCGGATCATTCACGGTCATGCGGCCTCCAGACAGCAGGCAGGGAAAGGGACGTGGGGCGCTGCCGCCCACCGGGGCGGCCCGGCTCACCGTACCGCAGCGCGGGAAGCTGCACCCCGACCACCGCCATGACGTTTTTCTAAGAAGACGGGGGGAAGACCTGCCCGGCCCTCCCCCGTCTTCGAGAGCGTTTGACAGAATGACGGTCCCCGGGGGACAGCACCCCAGGGGCCTCCCCGAATGCCCAATGCTCTTCTTCACTTCGCTCGCTCTGCTGCGCAGCTTTGCAAATCCACTCGGCCAACGAAGGCGGAACCCCACCGCATTCTTATGGCAAATACTCTGGGCCCGCGCTCACGCCTCAGGTGCCGGGTCCACCCCGTCCCGCGCCCGCTCCACCAGGGTCAGGATGTCGTAGGTGGCGACGAGTTCGTCATGCTGGTTGGTGATCTCGGCCCGCCACTCGACCACGCCGGTGGGGCGGGTCTCGCCGGGGCGCAGGTCCTTGCGAATCTTGCGCTTGCAGGTCAACCGGGTGCGGATGGTATCGCCGATGCCGACGGGCGTAATGAAGCGCAGGTTCTCCAGACCGTAGTTCGCCAGCACCGGCCCCGGCGCGGGCGAGACGAACTGCCCGGCGGCGGCCGAGATCAGGAAGTACCCGTGCGCCACCCGCCGCCCGAAGATGCCCTCCCTCGCGCCGATCTCATCGACGTGGGCGTAGAAGTGGTCGCCGGTGAGGCCCGCGAAGTTCACGATGTCCGCCTCGGTGACGGTGCGGCGGTGGGTGAGCAGGCTGTCGCCCACCTGCAGGTCGTCGAAGGACTTGCGGAAGGGATGCACCACGTCCTCGCGGACCGCTGCACCGGGGACGTACTCGCGGGTCACGGCGGCGAGCGTGGTGGGGTCGGCCTGCACCGCCACCTTGTTCATGTGGTGCTTGATGCCTGCTGCGCCCGCGAGTTCCTCGCCGCCGCCCGCGCGACCGGGGCCGCCGTGCTTGAGCTGCGGCAGTGGGGAGCCGTGCCCGGTGTTTTCCCTGGCGTTGTCGCGGTTGAGCACCAGCAGGCGCCCGTGGGTGCTCGCCATCCCCATGACCAGCTCGGTCGCCTCGCTGCGGTCGTGGGTAATGATGCTCCCGGCTAGGCTGCCCCGGCCCATCTTGGCCAGGCGCACGGCGTCGTCCAGCGTGTCGTAGGGCATCAGGGTCGCCACCGGGCCGAACGCCTCCAGCTCGTGTGGGCCACGGGCCGTGAGAGGCGAGTCGCACAGCAGCACGGTGGGGTCGAGGAAGGAGCCCTTCTCGCGGTCGCCGCCCAGCAGCTCGCTTTCCCCGCCGCCGATGACCACGCGGGCCTCCTCGCGCAGGGCCTCCAGGGTGGCCTCCACCCGCTCGCGCTGGGCGGTGCTCACCAGAGCGCCCATCCGCACGTCGTCGCGGGCGGGGTCACCCAGGGTGACTTTGCCCAACTCCTTGCGGAGGGCCTCCACGACCGCCTCCACCCGGTCGCGGGGCACGAGCGCACGGCGGATGGCGGTGCACTTCTGCCCGGCCTTGCCGGTGATCTCGCGGGCGACTTCCTTGATGTACAGGGCGAACTCGGGGTCCTCCGGCCGCACGGTCAGGCCCAGCACCGAGGCGTTCAGGCTGTCGGCCTCGGTCACGAAGGGGACGTTGCGGGCCACGATGTTGGGATGCACCTTCAGCTTCTGCGCCGTCGCCGCCGAACCCGTGAAGGCCACCATGTCCTGTTCCTCGAGGTGGTCGAGGAGGTCGCCGGGGTCGCCGGTCACGAGTTGCAGGGCGCCTTCGGGCAGCAGCCCCGACGCCACGATGTCGCGCACCACCCGCTCGGTGAGGTAGGCCGTCTGCGGGGCGGGCTTGACCAGGCTGGGCATCCCCGCGATAAAGGCGGGCGCGAGCTTTTCCAGCATCCCCCAGACCGGGAAGTTGTACGCGTTGATCTGCACGGCCACTCCGTCACGCGGCACGAGGATGTGACGGCCCACGAAGGTGCCCCCCTTGCCGAGCTGTTCCACCTTGCCGTCGGGCAGGAAGCGCTCGTCGGGCAGCTCGCGGCGGGCGAGGCTGGCGTAGGAGAACAGGGTGCCGATCCCGCCCTCGATATCCACCCAGCCGTCCCGGCGGGTCGCGCCGGTCAGCAGGTTGAGGGTGTAATAGTCCTCCTTGCGCTCCATCAGGTAGGTCGCCAGTGCCCGCAGTGCCCGTGCCCGCGCGTGGAAGGTCAACTTGCGGAGGGCCGGGCCGCCCACGTCGCGCCCGTAGGCCAGCGCCTGCGCGAAGTCCACGCCCTGGGAGGAGATGACGGCGACCGGGCGGCCATAGATGGCGTCCACCAGCGTTTCGCCGTCGGGGTTGGCGTGCCAGGTGCCGTAGACGTAGGAGGCGGGGCGGAGGAGGTCGGGGGTGGGAAGGGTGGTCATGGGGACTCCTTACAGAGGGGGGGGTGGGGAGCAAAGGCAGATGGCAAAAAGCCTGGAGCCTTCTGCCATCTGCCTTCAGCGTACGGGGTGGTCAGACACTCTTGAAGCCCTCGAACGGCTCCCTGCACGCGTCGCACACGTAGAGCCGCTTGCACAGCGTCGGGCCGAAGCTGCCGGTCATCCGCACGTTGAACGAGTCGCAGCGCGGGCAACGGGTGGGCTCGATGTCGAGGGTAATCAGGGCCGAGTCCCCGGCGGGGGCGGGCGGCGCGATGCCGTACTGGCGCAACCGCTCACGGGCGTCGGGCTGAATCCAGTCGGTCGTCCAGGGAGGCGTGAGGGTGCTACGCACTTCCACATCCTGCACGCCCAGCGCCCGGACCGCTTCCCCGATGCTGTCGCGGATGACGTGCAGGGCCGGACAGCCAGAGAAAGTGGGGGTAAATGTCACGCTGACCCGCCCGCCGTCCACCGTCACGTCCCGGACCATGCCCATGTCGGTCACGGAAACGACGGGAATCTCGGGATCAGGCACGGCGGCGAGCGCGGTCCAGACCTGTTCGGGGGTGACGGGGAGGGTGGTCATGGAATCACCAGACCTCGGCGTTCGGCACCGCGCGGGCCACACTCTGCATCTCGGCCAGCAGGGGCGCGAGGTGCTCGGTGTGGGTGTCGCGTCCGGCTCCGGCGTCGGCGGGCGCGTCCGGGAGGGTCAGGCCGCACTTGCCGGTCAGGTGGGGAAGCACGAAGCTCTCCCAGCTGCCCCGCAGCTTGTCGAGGTCGGGGACGATACGGGCCGCCACCAGCTCAGCCTCGCCGGGCACAGGCTGGAAGAGTTGCGCCGCGTAGGGCCACAGCTCGTCCAGCGCGGCCTGGGTGCGGCGGCGGCTTTCCCCGGTGCCCAGCGCCAGCCGCTCCACCCACAGGGCAGTGTGCTGAAGGTGGAACTTCTCCTCGCGGAAGGCTTTCTCCGCGACTTCGGCGAGCGGCGCGTAGGTGCTCGTGCGGGCCGCGTCCAGCCACAGCGCCTCGTAGGTGTCGAAGAGGAACTGCCGGACCATCGTGAAGGCCCAGTCGCCCTTCGGCAGCTCCACGAAACGGGCCGAGCGGTAGTCGGCGGCGTCGCGGAAGAAGGCGAGCTGGTCCGCGTCCGAGCCGTCCAGCGCCCGCCGCAGCTCCAGATACAGCCCGGCGTGCCCCAGCTCGTCCTGCGCGATGTTCGCCAGCGCGATGTCCTCCTCGAGGATGGGCGCATGCCCGGTCCACTCGCCGTCCCGGTGGGCGAGGATGATCTCGTCGTCGGCGAGGGCGGTGAGCTTCTCGATCAGGGCGGCCCGCAGGGGCCCGGAGAGCGTCCCGGCGGCCTGTTGTTCGGTCGCGGTCATTCCTGCACCCCTTCCTTCGCGCGGCCCGGCATCAGGCCCTCGCGCTTGAGTTCCCCGATGTGGCGGCCGATCACGCCGTAATACTGCTGCTGCTTGTAGGTCTTGTCTTTCGCCGGGGCGAACCAGCTTTCCACCGTGCCGGGGTCCTCATCGGTGCGGACGACGCCGCTCTCGGGAAAGACCAGCCACGTCAGCGCGTCGGGGTGCGCCTCCCGCGCCTGCCTCAGCGCGTCGCCGGGGCCGCTCGCCTCCACAGTCCCCACGAGGTCCACGAAGGTCATGGAGCGCTTGTGCGTGCGCTTGAGGCCCACGTGGTAGGTGCCCGCCTCGCCGGGGGTGTCCAGCACCTCGGGTCGGGTGCCCAGTTCCTCCGGGGTGGCGGTCAGGATGTCGGCCTCGCGCACGGTCCAGAGGCTCACGGCGGCGGGGCGGCGCACGAAGACATTGCGGGCGGTCACCAGCGCGTGCTGCGGGTCTCCGGCGTGGACGCTCCCCACCGCCTGATGGGGCCGGCCTGGGGCGTCCTGCTTGAACACTTCCCAGCGGGGCCACTGGGTGTCGGGGTGGGGGGTGGGGGGTTGGGTCATGGGTGCTCCTGTGCGAGAGGGCCGCGTATCAACCCCTCAGTCCGCTCTGCGGACAGCTCTCCTCAAGGGGAGCCAAAGCGCCTGTCCAGGCTCCCTTTAAGGGGAGCTGTCGCCGTAGGCGACTGAGGGGTGGGACTGAGGGGTTCGTCTGCGGCTCAGTCCGCCGCCTGTCCCACCTGCCGGGCGGCGTAGGCTTCCAGCGCCTCGCGTACCCAGGCACCGTCCTCGTGGGCCTCGCGGCGGGCGCCCAGGCGCTCCCTGTTCAGCCCCTGCTGGCCCTTCACGACCGCCCAGAACTCGTCCCAGTTGATCGGGCCGTGCTTCCAGTTGCCCTCCGCGTCCTGGTGCAGGTCGGGGTCCGGGATGGTCAGGCCGGCCTCCAGCAGTTCGGGGGCGTGCTCGTTGATGAACTCCTGGCGGACCTCGTCGTTCGTCTTGAGCTTGATGCCCCACCCCGCCAGCGCCCCGGTGTTGGGGCTGTCGGCGTCGTGCGGCCCCAGCATCATCAGGGCGGGCCACCACCAGCGGTTCAGGGCGTCCTGCGCCATCTGGCGCTGCTCGGGCGTGCCCCCCGCGTAGGCGACGATCATCTCCTTGCCCTGCTTGTGGTGGAAGGTCTCCTCCGAGCAGATGCGGACCATCGCCCGGCTGTAGGGGCCGTAGGAGCAGCCCGCCAGCATGGTCTGGTTCTTGATCGCCGCGCCGTCCACCAGCCACCCGATCATGCCCACGTCGGCCCAGCTCTGGGTGGGGTAGTTGAAGATCGAGGAGTACTTGGCGCGGCCCGACAGCAGCGCGTCGAGCATCTCCTCGCGGCTGATGCCCAGCGTCTCGGCGGCGTGGTAGAGGTACTGGCCGTGCCCGGCCTCGTCCTGCACCTTGGCGATCAGGATGGTCTTGCGCTTGAGGGTCGGCGCACGGGTGATCCACTCGCCCTCGGGCAGCATCCCGACGACTTCCGAGTGCGCGTGCTGCGAGATCATGCGGATCAGCTGGCGGCGGTACTCGGCGGGCATCCAGTCGCCGGGCTCGATCTTCTCGCCACGCCCGATGCGGGCCTCGAAGGCGGCGTGCTGTTCGGCGGTTTCGCCCGGCTGGACAAGCTGCGGCTGGGTCATGGAACTCCTCCTGGGGGTGCGGGGCACTTACCTAACGAGCGTTTGTTAGATGGTACAGGATAGCAGCCCCCACCACCTTCCCTGGCTTACAAAGTGCGGGGGTGGGTCAGGGCTGGAAGCTGCCCTCGGGCGCGTCCGCGAGGGCTTGCAGCGCCGGACGCAGGGCGGGCAGTTCCACCCGCGCCGTGTGCCACACCAGCCGGGGGTCCACGCCGAAATAGTCGTGCGCGAGCAGGTTGCGGATGTCGCGCAGCCGGGGCCAGGGCACGCCGGGGGTCCGGTCCTGCACGCTCTGGGGGATGTACTTGGTGCCCTCTCCCAGCCGCAGGAGGTTGTGCAACACGGCGTCCTGGGCCTGTTCGTCCGCGAGGAAGGTGGTCAGGGTCCGCCCGCCGGTGTACGCGGTCACCCGGTCCAGCGCCCGCAGCAGGTCGTGGACCCGCCAGCGCCAGCGCTTATCCCGGTGCGAACGGGGCGGCGGGTCGGGGACCTCCAGCACGTCCACCGCGTCGGCCAGAATCTCGCCGCGCAGGGCGGGGTGCAGGCCGCCCCCCGTGAGCACGTCCACCCGGCGGCCCAGCAGGTCCTCGAAGACCCCTTTCGCCCGCATCAGGTCCAGCAGACCGACCTCGGCCGCGAAGTCCACCAGCAGGTCGATATCCGCCGAGCTGTCTGCCTCGCCCCGCGCCACGGACCCGAAGACGCGCACCCGCGACACGCCCGCCGCCCGCCACGCGGCCTCGCCGTCGCGCAGGGCGGCCGCGATGGTGGGGAGGCGAAGGTCGGGAAAGAGGGGCGGAGGTGGGGAAGCCACGGGGGGAGGATAAAGCGTGTCAGGATGCCTGCGGAATGATCGTCGCCATCGGACACGACCTGATCGAGATCGAGCGCATCCGGGGCCTGCTCGCGCGGGAGGGGCGGCGGGCCGAGAAACTGTTCGCCCCCTGCGAACTGGCCTACTGCGCCGGGCACGTGGACCCCGCCCCCAGCCTCGCGGCCCGCTTCGCTGCCAAGGAAGCCTTTCAGAAGGTCTGGCCGCGCCCACACGGGTGGCGCGACGTGTGGGTGGAGCGCGAGCCCACACCGCAGGGGCCCTTTCCGTTCGCGCGGCCGGTGCTGGGCTTTGCGCCGGAGATCGCGGCGGAGCTGGAAGCGCGGGGCTGGGTGGCCCACCTGACCCTGACGCACACGAAGGAGCACGCGTCGGCGGTGGTGGTGCTGGAGGCGCGGGAACCGGGCTAACCGGGAAAGACCCGCACCCCCTCCACCCCGGCCAGTTGCTCGCTGAGGCGCACGCTGTCCAGCAGATGCGCCCGCAGCACGCCGGGCAGCCAGGGGAGGCAGTCAGTGGGCAGAGCGCCCGGGGCGAACCAGCCCACCTCGGAGGTCTTGTCGAGAGGGACTGGCTCGCCCTCCCAGGTGTCGGCCAGGAAGAGGAAATCCACGCCCGCGACCGGACCGCCCAGACCCACGATGTCGTAGCGGGACACGCCCAGCGAGCGCAGGGCGGCCGGGTGCACCTGCAGGCCAACCTCCTCGCGGGCCTCGCGGGTCACCGCGTCTTGCAGGGCCTCGCCGGGCTCGACCGCGCCGCCGGGCAGGTTCCAGAGGCCGTCCGCGAAGGTGGTTCCCGAGCGCCGCCCGAGCAGCACCCGGCCCGAGGTGTCCCGCACAACCAGCCACACGACGAGGGTCATCACCGCCTGAGCCTAGCCCCTGCGCTATGCTGCCTCCGCGTCACCGGGGGTGCCCTTCCCACATGGAGAGGGCTGAGATCACACCCCAGGAACCTGAACCGGGTCATTCCGGCGGAGGGAGCGTGACGGAAGGGCCGCCCGCTGGCGCGTGCCTTCCTCGGCTTCCCCTCGTGACGCGAGGGGGATTTTTTATGCGCAAGACACTGCAGACACTGCTGCTCGGCCTGCTGCTCGCGGGCACCGCCCAGGCCCAGACCACCCTGACCGTGATCACCCACGATTCCTTCGACGTGGACAGGAAGCTGGTGGCGGGGTTCGAGCAGGCGAACAGGGCCCGCGTGCGCTTCGTGCGGGGCGGGGACGCGGGCGAACTGCTCAACCGCCTGATCCTGACCCGCCGCGCCCCCATCGCCGACGTGGTGTACGGGCTGGACAATTCCATGCTGCCCCGCGCAAAGGCCGCCGAGATTCTGGAGGCGTACCGTTCGCCCGCGCTGGCGAGGGTGCCCGCCGCCTACCGCCTGGACGACTCCGGCCTGCTGAACACGGTGGATTACGGCATCGTGGCCCTGAACTACGACCGGGCGGCGTGGGCGAAGACGGGCCTGCCCCTGCCCCGCAGCCTCGACGACCTGAAGAAACCGCAGTACGCCCGCCTGACCGTGGTGCCCTCGCCCGCGACGAGCAGCCCCGGCCTCGCCTTCCTGCTCGCCACCGTGAACCACTACGGCGAGGCGGGTGCGTGGGCGTGGTGGCGGGAAGCCCGCAAGGGCGGCCTGAAGGTCACGCGCGGCTGGTCGGACGCCTACAACAAGGACTTCAGCAAGAACGGCGGCCGGTACCCCATCGTCCTGAGCTACGCGAGCAGCCCCGCCGCCGAGGTCTACTACGCGGACGGCTCCGACCCCAAAAAGCCGCCCGCCCAGGCCCCCACCGCCAACCTCTTTCTGCCGGGCAGCACCTTCTTGCAACTGGAAGGGGTGGGCATCCTGAAGGGAACGAAGCAGCCCGCCCTGGCCCGCCGCTTCGTGGACTTCATGCTCTCGGGCGGCGTGCAGGCCGACATCCCCACCCGGATGTGGGTCTACCCGGCGGTGAGCGGCGTCAAGCTCGATCCAGTGTTCCGCTTCGCCGAAAAGCCCGACGTCAGGCCAGTGAAGGCCAGCGTGACGGCCAACCCGCAGCGTCTGGTGGACGCCTGGGTGACGCAGGTGCTGCGGGCGCGGTGAGGAGAGTGGAGGGATGATCTCTGACCTGTGGGCGGCAGGAGGGACTGGTCTGCTTCCATGACCCCTTCCCCCCGGACCGGCTGGCTCCTCGCCCTTCCCCCTCTCCTCTTCCTGACCCTTTTCCTGGCCCTCCCCCTCGCCCGCACCCTGGCCGAGGGCGGCGTGAACCTGGGCGTGTGGCAGGACCCCTACTTCCTGGGCCGCCTGACGTGGACGCTGGGGCAGGCGAGCGCGTCGGCCCTGATCGCCCTGCTGCTCGGGGCTCCTCTCGCCTACCTCCTGTCGCGTCACGCGGTGCCCGGCAAGGAGCTGCTGCTGCGCCTGCTGCTGCTGCCCTTCGTGACGCCCACGCTGGTGGCGGTGCTGGGTCTCTCGGCGCTGCTGGGACCGCAGGGGTGGGTCAGCCGTCCGCTGGGCCTGGACCTCGGGGAGACGCCCGCCCTGCTGATCCTGGGCAACCTCTTTTTCAACCTTCCCGTGATGATCCGGCTGGCCTACGCGGGCTTCTCGCGGGTGTCGCCGGGGCTGACGGGGGCGGCGCGGACGCTGGGCGCGTCGGGCTGGCAGGCGGCGCGGACGGTGGCGCT
>NZ_JASNGB010000009.1 GCF_030271215.1 Deinococcus rhizophilus
CAGTCACAGCTCGGCAGCCTATCAGCGTTAAGTTGCCAGAACCGGCGAACGGGTGTTTCTCTACATGAGATCTAGATGAGGAACGCAGTAAGATTCAGGGGATTTCCTTTGATCTACGTTGGTCCGAGTTTCGAGGCTGTGAAGCGTACCGCCTATCCGGGCACCTGCTGTACGCTGAGCCAGTGGTGCGACCGACGAAGCAGATGGCGAGACCCGTATGGGCGCTGTCTGGTTTTCGTTGGTCTTTTTCTGTTCTAGGAGTCACTATGAAACGCCTTCGCAGCTCCCTCGGTCTGTCTCTTCTCTCCACCGCCGCCGCGGTCACGCCGGTCCAGCCCGCGCAGCCGGTGCTGACGATGCAGCGCGTCACCACCACCACGGTCGCGGGCAAGAGCGTGGAGCGCCTGGAGGTCACCCAGACGACCCGTCCCGGGGATCTTCTGCAGGTCAGCAGCACCCTCAAGCTGACGGGCAAGGAGAAGGGTGCGCGCTTCACCGTGCCCATCCCCGCCAACACCACGTACGTCTCCGGGAGTGCCCGCGCGAGCACGGGCGTCAAGGTCAGCTACGCGCTGGACGCCAAGGGCCCCTTCAGCGCGCGGCCGATGAAGAAAGTCACGGTCCAGGAAGACGGCAAGACCGTCACCCGGGAGGTGGCGGCTCCCCAAAACGAGTACCGGGCCGTCCGCTATGACCTGTCTGGGGTCCAGGGCACCGTCACGGTCGCGCACCGCATTCGCGTCAACTGAGCTTGCGGATGAAGAAATTCCTGCTCACGGCCCTGCTCTTCACCAGCGGTTCCCTGGCCCTCGCGGTGGGGGCGCCTGCCGGCACCACCATCAGCAACACCGCCACGCTCGACCTGAACGACGGCGTCACCTCCCGCACCCTGACCTCCAATACCGTCAACGTCAACGTGCAACAGGTGTACAGCGTCACTGTCACGCCGAACGGCACGACCGCCGCTCCTGGACAGACCGTGCCCGTCCAAGCTGGAACCACCGGAACCTTGACCTACACGGTGACCAACACCGGCAACGGCCCCGACAGCATCAATCTGGCCGCCCTCACCGCCAACGCCACGGCGCAGGGAAGCAGCATCGCCGGGATCTATCTCGACAACCCCACCAGCGGCACGGTGGGCAGCTACGATGCGGGCGACACCCCCGTCACCAGCCTGACCAACGTGCCCGCGGACGGCACCCGCACCGTTTTCGTGCGCTACACCGTGCCTGCAGGCACGGGTGGGGGCAGCGCCGCCGGCAGCGCGCACCAGCTCAACCTCACGGCCACCTCGGCGGGCGACGCTGGCAAGACCGACACCGACAACGTCGGGCAGCTGACCGTGGAACGCACCATCGACTTGGCGCTCGCCAGTACCCAGACGAAAACCGTCGCGGCCGGGGGCAGCGTCAGTTTCACGGACACCCTGACCAACACCGGCAACACCACCCTGACGGCGGCCGAGATCACCACCAGCACCACGGTCGCCACCACCCTGAAGGGCACCAGCATCGCTGACACGGCCTTCACGACGGCCTACAGCGTGACGGGTCCGGGCGGCACCTTCACGGGCAGCGCGCTCGACCCCCTGATCGACAACGCAGTCGGCACCGGCCTGGCCAGTGGGAGCGCCCTGACCATCACCGTGACGGTGACCCCCGCGCTCACTACCCTCGACGCCAGCCAGGTGGCCCTGACCTTCAAGGCCTACAGCCCCGTGACGAGCGGCGCCGTCAACAACGCCCCCGACGGCGACCCCCAGGCCACCATCACCAACACCGCCCTGCTGCAGCGGGGAGTGGCCGAGGTCACCAAGACCGTCGCCAAGTGCACCAGCAGCACGGCCTGCCCTGCCCGCACCGCCGCCGGAACGGCCGACGTCAGCGCCAAACCCGGCGAGTACGTCGTGTTCTACCTCGGGGCCACCAACAGCGGCAGCGGCACCCTCACCAACGTCCGACTCAGCGACCTTCTGCCCGCCAACTTCATCATCACCCAGGTCGGAGCGACCACCAGCTTCGGCGGCGTGCTGAAGTTCTCGAAGGACGGCACCACCTGGAGCACCGAGGTCAGCAGTCTCGGCACCTTCACCGGTGGCTCCGACCGGCTCTACGTCGCCGTGGAGAATGGCGGGAGCAACACGACCATCGATCCCTCCGATACCTTCGCCGCCGGCGGCACCCTGCGTCTCAAGATTGTCGGCTACGTGCGGGACGGCACCACAACTGGAGGCACCCCTGCCCGGAACGACGACGGCCTGTAAGACGACCGCAATACCCCGCACGCTTTTCTGAGACGCCAAGCCCCACGGCCCCTTTGATCTTGCCCTCTCCCCTGGAGTTCACCATGAAGAAGCTGCTTATCACTGCCCTGCTCGCCGCCGCCACCAGCGCCCTCGCCGCGGGGGCCCCCGCCGGCAGCACCATCAGCAACACCGGTCTGTTCGAGTACACCGACGTGAATGGCCAGACGGCCAGCGAAAGCACCACGCCGGTAAACGTCACCGTCAGCCAGGTGTACGACCCGAACGTCAGCCCGAACGGCACGGTGGCTCAACCCGGTCAGACGGTCACGGCCGGGCCGGGGGCCACCGCCACCCTGACCTACACGGTGACGAACAACAGCAACGGTACCGACACCCTCAACCTCACGGTGATCGATCCTGTGACCGGCAGCCCGCTGACGGCGACCATCTACCTCGATGACGGCGACGGCGTATTTGGCCCCGGCGACACGGTGGTGACCAGCCTGCCGAACCTGGACGCGGACGAGAGCCAGACGGTCTTCGTGCGCTACACCGTCCCCTCCAACGCTTCCGGCAACCAGATCACCTACGTCGACCTCGTGGCCACCAGCGCCGGCGACACGGGCCAGAAGGATCAGGGCAACGTCGGAGCCATCACGGTCAACTCCATCCTGAGCTTCACGCTGGAGGGCGACAACACGATCAACGCCACCCCCAACGCGGCCGTGACGGTGACCCACACCCTGACTAACACCGGCAACACGCCCATCGTGGCCGCCAACCTAGTCGCGACGACGACCCTCAACACGCCCAGCGTCGGGGTGACCTACACCGTCGTGAACAACGGCACCGGCACTTCCGTCAGCAACACCGATCTGCAAGCGGCGCTGCGCGCGGCGGGTGACCTGGCCGCCGGACAGACCTACACCATCACCGTGACCTACACGCCGGCCGTGGGCACCACGAACGGCCAGGGCTTCACCAACACCCTGACGGTGTACTCGAACGTGGCCGACTCCTCGACCTACGACAACCGCGTCGAGCAGGGACAGGCCGTCAGCGACACCGACACCATCACCGTTCAGCGCGGCATCGCCAGCGTCAGCAAGGTGGTCGAGAATTGCAGCACCGACGCCAGCTGCGCGGCCCCGACCCTGAACGCGTCCACCGCCAAGCCCGGCGACTACCTGCGCTACACCGTGACGGTGACGAACACCGGCTCGGCCGCGCTCCGCTTCCCCACGCTGCGCGACTACGTCCCTGTGAACACCGTGTTCGGCTCGGTGAGCGGCAGCACCACCCAGCCCAGCGCCGACGTGCTGTTCAGCAACACCCGCCTGGCCTGGAACAACATCACTCCCACGGCCCTGGCCACCACCACCAACCCGGCGAATGGCCCCTTCGTGTACGTGGGCCTGGACTCGGACGGCAACGGCACGGTCGATGACAACGACCTGCTCCAGCCCAACCAGACCCTGCGCATGGTGCTGATTGTCAAGGTCCGCGACACGGGCACCAGCAACTAATCCCCCGCTCCCCGTGCAGGCAGGGCTGACCCCATACGGGGAACTCCCTGCCTGCACCGCTATGAGGAACCCCGACATCCATGACCAGAACCTCCCTGCTGACGTTGCTCCTCCCGCTGCTGCTCGCGGCCGGAACGCCTCCCGGCGTGGTGATCGAGAACACGGCCACGTATGAGGACGCCGCCGGAAGCGTGCCCAGCAACACCGTGCGCGTCACCGTGCAGGAGGTGTGTGCGGCCACCCTGACGCCCACCCTGACCGAACGCACGGCCCGCCCGGGCGACCCGGTCACCGCCGCCCACACGCTGACCAACACTGGCAACGCCCGCCGGACCTTTCCCCTGCAAGCCCGCCTCGACGGCGAGGGCACCGTCAACGTCACCGTGGACGGCAACGGCAACGGGCAGCCGGACGAGGCCCCCGCCCGCGAGGTCACCCTGGACCCTGACGGGTCGGCGCAGGTCCTGCTGACGGTGGTGCCGCTCAGCAGCGGCCTGGTCACCGGCACGCTCCTGAGCGGCTGTGACGGAACGCTCGGCGCGGCGCTGCGGGTGCGGTCGCAGGTGGGGGCGCCGCTGATCACCAAGGCAGTGGAGGGGGACCTCACCGCGGAAGCGGGGGACACCGTGCGGTACCGCCTGGAGGTGACCAACCCCGAGCGGATCGCCATGTCCGGCGTACAGATCGAGGACGTGCTGAGCGCGGGGCTGACCTACGTGGCGGTCGAGGGGGGCGCCGAGGGCGTGCTCACCGAGGCGCTGGACGGGGGCCGCACCCGCGTGACCTGGCGCACCGACCTGGCCGCCGGAGAGACGCGGGTCTACACGGTCGTGACCACAGTCGCCGCCTCGGTGCCCGACGACACGGAGATCGAGAATACGGCCGTGGCCACCGGGGAGGGGGGCAGCACCCGCAGCACACCACCCGCGATCATCCGGGTCTTTACCAGCCGCCTGCTCATCACCAAGGCCGCCTCCAGCGGGACGGTCGATGCGGGCGGCCTGATCGGCTACACCGTCACCGTCACCAACCCGGCCGACACGACCCTGAGCAGCACCGTCGTGACGGACGTACCGGACCGTCGGCTCACGGTGCTGCTGGACAGTGTCAAGGTCAACGGGCAGGCCACTCCCGCAACCCTCGCCGGCGGCCGGCTGACTGTCCCGGTCGGTATCCTCGCCCCGAAAGCGGGGGCGACCATCACCTACAACGCCCACGCCCCCCTTACCAGCGACGGCACGCCGCTGAACAACGCGGTCAGTGCGGCCGCGCTGGGCAAACAGGGCCGGGTCGTGGCGGTGGTGAACAGCAACGTCGCGACCGCACAGGTGACGCTGCGCTCCCGCCTGAGCACCTCGGGCAATGACATCGTGGGCCGGGTCTATGTGGACCGCGACGGCAACGCCCGGTTCGACGCCGGCCGGGACACGCCCGTGGCGCGCGCCCGGGTCCTGCTGGCGGGAGGCCGCGAGGCCCTGACCGACGCCTCCGGGCTGTACAGCTTCCGGGACGTGCCCGCCGGCCTGCACGCGCTGCGCCTCGATCCCCGCAGCGTGCCCTACCGCCTTCCGACCCCTGCCCAGGCCGGGCAAGGTCTGAGCGGTCCGGGCACGGCCCCGGTGCAGGTGCTCGCGCTCACCGTGCAGGACTTTCCCCTGTTGCCTAATACGCTGACGCTGGCCTGGCAGTGGACGGTCCAGACGGAGCACGCCGACGTGACCGTGGAACCCGGGCCTTACCAGACGCTGGTGCGGGTGCGCAACCGCCGCCCTGCCCCGACTTGCCTGACGCTGGGCCCGTTGCTCCCCCTGGTCCAGCTGCCCAGCGAGGCGGGCCACGAGATGATCCTCCCCGGCACGCCCGACCTTCGTCCCCAGGAGACGCCATGTCCTTAAGCCGTCACGCCCTGCTGCTCGGGGCCCTGCTGCTCGGCGGGGCCGGGCAAGCCCAGGAAGGCCCGGAAGACCGGGCCCTGCCTGCTCAGGACGCACCTGCCGCCCTTCCCCAAGCCCAGGCCATCACGCTCACCTTTACCCTGCCGGACCGGGTGCAGGAGGTCCTGATCCGGGTGCCCACCCCGGTCGTGCCCGGCAGCGTGCAGGTCAATGGGCAGGCCGCAGCCGATCCCGAGATGGGTGAGGCGGGCAGCCTGTTTCGGCTCTCTCAGCCCGGAATCACCCTGACCCTGCGCTTTAGCGTGGCGGAGGTCGGCGTGGTTCAGGCCCCGGACGTGGCCGTCCTCTACGAGACAGGGCTCAGTGAGACGCTGGGCGGCACGCTGACGTACACGCCCGGCAAACCCAGTGCCCCAGCAGTTCCGCTGCGCGAAGGCCTGATTCGCTCGCCCGCTCAGGGCGCGGTGCTGAGTGGCCGCAGCAGCGTGAACGTGCTGACCCGCACGGCCCTGGACGCGGACCTGAGCCTCCGGGTCAACGGGGTGGCCGTTTCCGAGAGCCAGATCGGCCGCCGGGTGGACGACCCGAATGCCGAAGAAACCACCCGGGAGTTCATCGGGGTGAACTTGAAACCCGGCATCAACACCCTGACGGCCGAAAGCGGCGGCGTTACTGACACCCTCACTGTGCAGGTGGCGGGCAGCGCCCAGGGGGCCCGGGCGAAGAACGTCCGGGCGGTCGCCGACGGGTATACCCCGGTCAAGCTCGCGGTCGAGGTCGTGGACGCCCAGGGACTCCCCACGGTGGTGCCGACCGTCACGGTGGAGAGCGCCGGAGCCTTGCGGCTCACCACGCCCGATGCAGACCTGGCCCAGTCCGGGCACCAGATCGCCGTGGTGGGTTCGGAGGCCCTCCTGACCTTCGCGCCGCGAAGCACGCCGGGAAGCACCCAGGTCATCCTCAACGTGAATGCCCACCCGGTCACGCTGCCCCTCACGGTGCTGGCCACCACGCGCCGCACGGTGGTGGGTGTGGCGTCGGCGACCTTCCAGGTCCCGGACGGCCGGCTCGAGGCCCAGGGAGAAGCGCGCTTTACCGTCGAGGCCCCCATTCAGGGCGGGCAGCTCACGGTCAATGTCGACTCCAGCGGGGCCCACACCGACATCCCCGCAGACACGCGGTTTCCGTCCCTGGGGGACAGCGGGCAAAGCGGGCGGCCCCTCGAGGCGGATGGGGTGTTCGCCGCCCGCTACGACCATCCCCTCTTCACGGCCCTGTATGCACGGAATGCGGCGCAGGACCCGGTCTTTGCCTCTCCCGACAGCGGCGACACCCTGAGGGTCACCACCCAGGGCCAGACGCGCGTGACGGCCTACCTCGCGCCCTTCGCCGGCAACACGCTGGAAGTCGAACTGCCGCTGACCGGCACCCGAATCGCCCGTCTTCCCCTTTCCCTGGATCCCCTGCGCGTGCGCCTCTTTCTGCGCACCACGCGGCAGGGGGTGAGCACCGAAGAGGAACTGCAGCGCGGTCAGGACTTCGTGATCGATGACGCAGGCAACGTCACCTTCGCCCGCCCGCTGCCCCCTGCCCCTGGTCCCGACGTGGACGTGCGCCTCCTGGTCCGCGGGCCCAGTGCGGACCACAGCCTCAACCCAGCCGGCCTGCTCGCGGTGAGCCGGGACGTGAGCTGGGGCGAGGCGCAGGGCACGCTGAGCGCGGGCGTACACGCCAGCGCCACCGACGTGACCCTGGGAGCGCGGCTGAACGTGGCCGACGGCTCCGGGCCCCTCACGTACCGGGCCGAGGCGGCCGCGGCCGTGACGCCGGGGGACCGCCTGACCCGGGCCCAGCTGCAAGCAGACGGCGCGGCCCCGGCCTTTGGCGTCACCTGGGCGCTGAGTGCGGCCCACGAGGACGTGGGCTACCAGGGACAGGGCGGCACCGGGCAAGCCGGGCAGAGCCTCGCGGGCTC
Source organism: Deinococcus rhizophilus (assembly GCF_030271215.1). GTDB lineage: Bacteria > Deinococcota > Deinococci > Deinococcales > Deinococcaceae > Deinococcus > Deinococcus rhizophilus. The sequence goes on from NZ_JASNGB010000009.1 coordinate 7,645, forward strand.
AGTGACCCGCAAGGTCACCTCGCAGTTTGGCGTCCGGGCCGACGTCCAGGCGCAGCGCACTTCCCAGGGCAGCGGGGCGCGCGCGGGCCTCACCGCGGAGTACAGCCCGTCGGCCCGCTGGCAGTTCACGGGCGGCGTCTTCAGCGGCACCGGTACCCTGGAGGGCACCGGGATCAATGCCGGTGTGCGCTGGAAAGAGGGGCCCTACAGCGCCCGGCTCGACGCCCAGCAGAACGTCACGACCGGGTCGGGTCTGTACAGCGCTCAGGTCAGCCGCCTGGTGCCGCTGCCGCAGGGCACGCCTCCCGGCGCCGAGCTCGCGGTCGGGGCCCGCGTCACCGCCGCCGTGCAGGACGGGGACATCCAGGTGACCAGCGGCGCGGTCCTGAGCGGACGGGCCGGCCCCTACACAGCCACCCTCGAATACGCCCTGCCGAGTGTAGGCGGGGAAGAGGGGCAGGCGCGCGGCAGCGTACAAGCGACGTTCCCGCTGCGTCCGGGCCTGAATCTGGGCGCCCAGGTCAGTGCTGCTCCGGACGTGCAGCAGGGCAGCGTGGACCTGCGCCTCAACACCCCGCGGACCGTGGCGACCGCCAGCGTGGATGTGAGCCGCAGCGCGGCCGGGGCCCAGCCGGGCGTGAGTACTGCCGCCCGCTTCTCCGTGAGCCATGCCCTGCGCCCTGCGCCCACCCCTTTCGGGCTCACGGCCGACGGCCTCAGCGTCCTGACTCCGGGCGGCGCGGGACACCGCTACAGCGCGGGCCTGACCTACCGGGGCGAAGACGTCCAAGCGGCGGCCTACCTGCGCTACCGCGCCGGCGTGCTGACCGCGCTCCAGACCGGTCAGGAACTCGGCGCGGAACTGAACCTGACCTACCACACCCCCCAGACCCAGACCCGGGGCCAACTCGCCCTCAAGGCGGTGCCCGGTGACCCACAGAGCCTGACGGCCCAGGGGATCCTCGCGGGCCAGTACTGGCTGACCCCCAACCTGGGCGTCGGCGCGGCCTACCGCGGCCTCTATCAGCCGGCCACGCAGGCGGCCGCCCACGCCTTCGGGATCGAGAGCACCTACCGCATCCTTCCGGAGGCTGGCCTCACCCTGGGCTACAACTTTGGCGGCTTTCCGTCACTGACGGCCGAGCCCACCCGGCCGGGCGCCTACCTGCGACTGGACTTCGTGTTCGACGACTTCTCGGGGGACCGCAAATGAAACGTTTTTGGACGCGCCTGCTGGGCCTGGCGGCCTGCCTGTCGGGTGGAGGTCTGGCGGCGAGTGGCTGCACCAGCCTGTACGCGACGACGACCAGTGGTAGCACGGCGCAACTCAGCTTCGTGAACACCGTCGCCCAGACCATCCAGCCTGTCTATCAGGCGGCCGCTTCGGTGACCGCCATCAATGGACTGGCTCTGAATCCGGTGACGGGCGATCTTTACTGGATCAACCGAACAGGCACGTCGAACATTCTGAATGTGTACGATACCCAGACGCAGACCAACACGGTCGTGGGAAGCCTTGCCCTCCCGGCTGAGGGGGCCGTGAACATCGGGGCTACCTTTGACAATTCCACGGGCACGCCGCGCCTCTTTCTGCTGTACAGCAACTATCAGGCGCACGAAGTCAACCTGGCCACGTCCACCTACCGCACGCTGACCATCAATCTTCCTGGCGGGTACAGCAAGCGGACCAGTACCAGTGGGGACATCATTTTCGTGGGCACGACCTTGTACGCGGTGATGGATGCCAATACAAGTGAGACATCCGGAGTTTACTACTTCACCCTCGGTGCGCCGACAGCCACGGCGACGACCCTCACCGCCAGTGACCCGGTTCGGCTCAGGACGAGCAGCGGGTTTATTACGGTGAATACCGTCAACGGGATTGCCATCAACGGCGCGGACAACACCACCTATGTTTCCCACAGCGACGGTGGAAACTTCGTTGGAAGGCTCACGACGGGCACAGGGACTGTCGTCAACTTTCCCAGCACGACCAACGCGCCCAGCGACCTGTCCGACTGCAACAATGTTCCTGCAGTCCCGACGATCAGCAAAACCTTCAGTTCAGGCAGTGTCATCCAGGGGGAAGACACGACCGTGACCCTCACCATCGGCAACAGCAATCCCAGCCCGTTCTTTCTCGAATCGGCCCTGACGGACACGCTGCCGGCGGGTGTCGTGGTGGCCAGTTCACCGGCTGCGACCACAACCTGCACACAAGCCTCGAGCAGCGCGGCGCAGACCATCACGGCGGTCGCTGGAACGGGCAGTTTCAGTCTCCCCGCCAACACCCGGATTCCGGCTGGGGGCTGCACGGTCCGCGTCAACGTGACAACGACCTCCACCGGCTCCAAAGTGAACTCCCTCCCCGTGGGCAGCGTGGACACCACTGCTGGCTCCAACACAGCCGAGGCCAGAGCGACCCTGACAGTCAATGCCCATGTTACGGGTACCCTGCAAAAAACCCAGCGCAACGTCACCCAAGGAGGGACGGCGGGGACCGCGGACGTGGGCGGTCGGCCGGGCGACGTGATCGAGTACTGCCTCACGGCGACCCACCCAGGCACAGGCGTCGCCGACGCGACGGTCGCCAATCTCAAGGACACCCTGGCCAGCACCCTTACCCCCATCCCCGGAGCCTACGGGGGCAAGGACGTACAGCTGACCAAGGGCACCACCGTCACCACCCTGACCTTCGCTGCCGGCGACGACGCTGCCGCCCTGTCCGGGCGGACCCTGACGGTCGACATCCTGCCCTGGGGCAGCAGGAACCCAACGGCCCGGGTGTGTTTCCAGGCCAGGGTGAGCTGAGCACCGTCGCCGAGGCTCGGGAGAGGAGAATGACGGTGGCCGGGAAAGCCCAGTGGCGCGTTCAGCCGCCGCGGCCTGACCCTGGCCACCCTGCTTGCCCACTCTTCAATTCAGTGGCCTTTAGCTGGCCCCTATGTGGGCGGGGAGGTCCTGCTTGACACTCCCACGGATGAATCCGTGGGATTCTGGTTCTCGCTACGCCAGCCCTTTCGGACTGGTTTCACTTACCCAGCTTTGGGGTGTGCCATGCACCCCGCCCGCCGCAACATGAAGCTCCAGCGGGCAGGCCATCCCCTCCCACGCACCGATATTTCTAGCGGCGTTGTGGTCGGAGTGGCCCCGGTATCCGCATCTCTCGCACTTGAAATCATGGCGCTGCCGCTCACCGATGGCCCCGCACTTGCAGCACGTCTTGGACGTGTACTGCGGCGGCACCTTCTCCACCGCGACTCCGCTCAAACCCGCCTTGTACAGAATCTTCTGCTCAAGGTCGTAGTACGGCCAGTAGTCCCGGTTGTGGGCGGCATTGCGCTTCACTCCCCTGGGCTGCTTGCTGGTACGGATGCCCGACAAGTCCTCCAGGCGAATCCCACACCCATGCTGACGGGCGTAGGCCACGACTTCCTTGCTGATGATGTGGTTGATGTGCCTCACCGTCCGGGCTTCCTTCTGCTCCAGACGCTTCACCGTCTTCAGCTTCCCCGCTTTTTGCAGTCTGCGCCGCTTGGCGGCGTAGTGCTTGCGAATCTGCCGGATACGGGCGAACGTCCAGAACTTCGGAGTCCCTTCGGGCGTTGCTGCTACGGCAAGGTGGTTCTGGCCCCTGTCCACCCCGATAAAGCGGGTGGTCTGCGGCGGGTCGGGAACGTCCCAACTCACCGAAATGCAGGCGTACCAGACGCCGCGCTTGGAACGGGTCAGCCGCAGCGTGCCCTGTTTGGCCTCGCCGCTGAGAATCCGCTCCAGCACCTCACCGTGTTTGCTCTGATGGACGGTCAGAGGAATCCGCTTCTTCACGCCGCGCAGCAGTCCGAACCCAACCGAGTAGGTGTCCCCGACTTTATGGAGCGTCCAATTTTGGTTGTTCGTCTCCAGGGGCACAAGGCGGAAGTGTTTGGCCTTCTTCTTGGCGTTCACGTTGCGGATGGTCTGGTTCATCCAGGCCGAGCCAATCTCAACGTGCCCAAAAGCGGCAGTGGTCAACTTGCGCCGCACCTCATGGGGCAGCCCAAGAATCCCGTTGGCAACTTCGGTGTTGAGGGCTTGCAACCGCTCAAACTCCCCCGCCTTGACCGTGTTCAAGTCGAGGAACGGGAGCTTGAGGGTGAGGGTTGCCGTAGCCACGTTCTGACTCTAACAGAACTTGCGAAGGTCTGCAAGATATGGGAGACTGAGGCATGGCAAAGAAGCGGCGGGTCTCGGAAATCGTGGAAGCGGTGCGGGAGTGCCAGTGCCTCAATGACGAAGGCTCCTCCTGGGGGTACAAACTGTTTGCCGGGCTGGAGGCGGAACTCACGCCCGGCGAGCGGCGGCGGGCGAACCAGGTTCTGGAAGGGCTTGGCCTGCCCACGTTCCAGGGCGATGCTTCAGCCCTCGGCTAACCGCTTCAGCATCGCCGCCCTGCGGGCGGCCTGGGTTCTACATCCCACGGTTAAAACCCTGATCGTTACCCACAAGTACCCTGGATGGACTGGGGCGTCCAGGCCAAATCCTGAAGTCGGAGCCAGCCGCGCCACAAGGTCTGCCAGCCGGGTTCGCCGTCTCCTGCTCGTCCGAGAAAACCACCTAACGCTGCCACAGCACGCCAGAATGTACGGAGCTGCACCTCCTCCACCGGCTGTCTCAACCGGGTTGCGATGACTTGCACCAAAGGTGTGGGAACGTAAGACTGCGCTGGCTCATCACCTGCGGAACGCGACGCGTTCCGCAACCACAGGAGTCGTACAGCGACCAACGACAGAAATCCAAGGAGGCGGGTCAGACGTTCGGCCGTCCTGAGCTGTCGATCTTCGATGCGACAGCCTGTTTTTAAGCACTTGTGATAGTCCTCGACCAACCACCTGGACGCATACCACGTGGTTTTTTCCAGAGCTTGATCAATGGTGGTGACGGGCAAGGTGCTCAACAGCACCCATTCCAACTCCTGGCCTCCCGTTGCCAGGTCGTACGCTCGAACGCACCACACCTGCTGAGCCGGATGATGACGCTCTGCTCCATTTTTGGGGGCGTACAGCCACCCCACATCGTAGGCAATCCCCAAGACGACTTCGCATTTGGGCCGCCCCTGCTCGGCGGGGCGTGAGAGCGAGATCGTCGATACCGGGGGATGGCGGCGCATCCAGTCCAAGATTTTGTCGTCCCCCTGGGCTGTGCGGACGCACCGATTCTGGGCCAATCGAATCAGCACGTGCCAGTCGAGTTGCCGAGCAATGCGCAGATAGCTGAACACGTCGCTGCCCCGGTCCCCCACGCTCACCCAAGTACAGCCTGGTGGTGCCGGTCCAATCGCTTGCACTGTTTCGGCCCAGACGTCGTACTCCGTACGACGTTTTGCACGCTCTGAGCGCGTCTCATGGCCCTTGTTGACCGCCGTACGAGTCCACGTCTGTTGCCAAGCCAAGCCGAGAATCTGCGGGACGGCGTCTTTGGTCGTGACGGTCAGGGCGGTATGCACCATTAGACCCTGCCCGTGCGTATCTCCGATGTGCCCCAAGCCGACGGTGGCGGGATGGGCACTGAAATCCAGGGTGGTCGTGTCCTGGATGAACAGCACAGGCCGAGCGGTCTGCTCGGCCTGTGCTCGGGTGTGCTGCCAATGCGCACGACAGACTGACGGGTGGTCGAGTGTTGATCCATCCAAGAGCCGGTAGGCGGCTTTGAGTTCAGCCCAGGTGCCGCATTGTTGCGGAAGTGAGCCCTCTGGACAGGACGCCAGTGCAGTTCCAAGTTGAACCGCACGCCGTGTGCGGCGAGGGTCACCTAGGCGGAGGGTACTCCACTGTTGTTCAGCCCACAGGTAAGGATCGAGCCATTGGGTCTCCATGCCACAGTGTGATCGACTTGTGGGTAACGATCAGGGTTAAAACCGTGGGCTTTCCACCCAGACCCTTTCTCTGTAACTCTGATCCATGACCCTCCTGCCAGTTCCTTTTGGACGACTGCTCGCCGCTTTACATCCGTCCTCTGCCGAGCAGACCGCGGGGGAGCAAGTGGATGATCAGGGCATTCTGGAAGAAGATCTGCCTCCCCCCACCAAGATCAATCCTCTCGACTTTGAGGACGTCCTGCGAGCGCTCGGGTGTGAAGGGTAATTGCATCTCCACTTCCCCCGCGCACCCATCAAGAGCAGAAGCCGCGCGGCGTCCAAGGTCAGGAAGGCTTAGGGCACGCCGTGAATCAGGAGCGGGGCATCAGCCGCGGCAACCGGTCAGGAAACTTCACGGCCACACGGGTCACGCTCAGGGGCGCTGCGGTGGGATCCACCGTGATCCATTGCCCGGCCATAAAGGGTGGACTGGGCTGCAGGTCGATAGCCCGCAGGTGCAAACGCCCCTGAGCCGGCAGGAACACGCACCAGGGATCAGGAGTGCGGAAGACCCGCATCGGAAGGACACTCTGAAGCGCCAGGGTCGTGCCCACCCAGGCCTCTATCAGCAAGCAGGCCTCATCACGCGAGAGATCTGCAGGATCCACATCAATCTGGACCTCGAGTCGGTCCGGTTGACCCTGAATAGAAGTCCACCCAGGCAGCACGTTGCGGTCGCTCACCGCACTGCGAAAACTCACATGATTGGCTGAGGGATTGGTCATCTGTCCACACTACCGCGCGCTGTCCACGCTTCGCTGAGGTTCCTGCGGGCAACGTGAAGGTCCGTCGTCGGTGCCCAGGTCCCCCTGTCATGCACTCTGAGAAGCTGACCTCCTCGCCGCCAGTCCCCTGGAGAGGGAGAACTCCCCTACACTGAGTGGGCCCGTCTTTGGTACGCGCTGACCCCGGAGGTCTTCCCTTGAAGTTCCGTCTTCTTTTCTTGCCTGCCCTGCTGTGTGTGGCCTGCCAGGACCCACGCCAAGGTGGACCCCCTGCTCCCGGCGCCTGCCGTCCGGCTTCGGCCTCCACGGCCAGTGTCCTTTCCCTTCCGGGCACGTTTTCTGGAATGATGGCCAGAACACCCGCCTCAAACTGGTCCATGCCCCGGGTGCCGGGTCAGATGCTCGTTCAGGGACCTGGCCCGGGTACCTCCGTGCTCCAGGCACAGACCTCTCGCCTCGCCAGGGACCTGTGGCTGGTGCACACCCCCGCCGGCATGGCGGATCAGGCGTTTGCCCATCGGCTGGCGCGCGAGGGAGTCCACGTTCAACCGGACTTCCTTTACCACGCCCTCGAGGTCCGCCCGAACGACCCCGGATTTCCGGGCAACGGCGGCATGTCGGGGGGCCCCAACGAGACCCAGACCTACCTCACCCGCATCGGGTTCCCGGAGGCCTGGACCGCGCTGGACGCATGTGGGAAAACGCCGCGTGGCGCCCCCACGGCAGTGCTCGACACCGGTGTGGATGCGGACCATCCGGACCTTGCCGGGCGCCTGAAGGCCACCGTTGACCTCACCGGACAGAACAGCCCGGACACCGACACGTACGGCCACGGCACGACGAGCGTGGGCCTGATCGCGGCCGCGACCAATAACCGGCTGGGGCTGGCCGGCATTACCTGGGAGGGGCAGACCGCGCTGTCGGTCCGGGTCTTCGACCGTCAGGGCTCCGCCAGCACCAGCACACTGGTTCAGGCCCTGCAGTACGCCACGCAGCAGGGTGCCCGCGTGATCAACCTGAGCCTGGGACTGCCGGAAGACCCCGGGGACGCGGCGCTGGATGCGGCGCTTGCCGAAGCAGGCCGCACGGCCGTCCTTGTCGCTGCGGCAGGCAACACCAACGGCACGGGGGTGTACTACCCAGCGAGCCACCCCGCGGTGCTGGCTGTCGGCGCAGTGGGACCGGATCCAGGCGCCCTGGCCTGCTACAGCGCGCGCCCAACCGCCCAGTTTCCCCGCGCCCTCGACCTGGTCGCTCCCGGTGGGGCCGGCAGCACGCTGTGCGCGGGAACCTCAGCCTCAGATGATCTGCTGGTGCTCGTCCCCGGAGGCTATGCCCGGCGTGCTGGCACCAGCCTCGCGGCGCCTCTGGTCAGTGGTGTCGCCTCCCTGATGCGGGCGGCGAATCCCGGGCTGAGCGCCAGCCAGACCCGTGCCCTGCTCGTGGAGTCGGCTGACCGGTCCGGCGGCCTACCCATGCTCGACGCGGAAGCGGCCGTACGGGCCGCCCTGGGTCAGTAATCGGGTGAGTCCGACATCTCCCCCCCGCTGGACCCTGGTCTGGCTGGCCTTGCTGCCTGCTGCGTACGTCCTGTCACCGCTCTCGGTGCTGGCCCTGCCGTGGCTGCGCCGTCTGTCACCCGCCGCAAAGACCCTGCTGCTGCTCTACGCCCTGAGTCAGGTGCTTCCGGCTCTGCTTGCCCCAGAGCCGGTGCTGGCCACCGCGCTGGCCCTGGGACGCACCCTGCTGGTGTTCGGACTTATGGGTGTGGGGACCAGCCTGGGGCAGACGCGGTCCTTTCAGGGAGTGGCGGTGGGCCTCGCTCTCGTCTTCGCCACCGCCCTGGGGTGGAGTGTCCTCGGCGGCGCCGACCTGTTGATCGGGCGCCTGGGCCATCCCTACATGACGCCCATCACGCTCGGCCTCCTGGGGGCTACCGGTGTGTGGCTCTCGGCGCTGGGTGGGGGGGGCTGGTGGCGACTGCCGCTGGGCCTGGGCAGCTTGCTGGTCCTGCTGCTCTCCGGGAGCCGGGGGGCGCTGGCCGCCGCGCTGCTGGGCCTGGGTCTGGGATTCGCCGTTCAAAGTGGTCGGCGCCTCGCGCTGGGGCTGCTGGCCGGCTTGGCCGTCCTCGGCGCGGCGGTCACGCTGGGCAGCCGACTGGATGTCAGCACTCTGACCCGTCTGGTCAGTACCGGGACCACGGGCCGGGACGTCGTGTGGGACCAGACGCTGGAGGTGATTCAGGCGTATCCGCTGGGTGGGGTCGGCAGTTACCGGCTGGGGACGTTCCTCGCGTCCCCAGGCGAATCCTGCCGCCTGTGGAGCCGCCCCGACCAGACAGAACCGTCCTGTCCGGCCTGGGCGGAAGGCCTCGGCAGCCCCTGGCTGATTGCCCACAACGGGGTGTTGCAGCAGTGGGCCGAGACCGGTCCCCTGGGGGTGCTCGGGCTCGTGATGCTGGCGGGGAGCGCACTCGCTGCGGCCTGGACGCGGCGTGACCCACTCGGTGCCGCCCTGCTGGGAGGCCTGCTGCTCACCAACCTGAGCGACAACACCCTGTTGGTCCCTGGACCTTTCGTCGGTGAGCTCTTCTGGATCGTGGCCGGGGTCCAGCTTGCCCACCTGGAGCGCGCCGGCCTGCGGGAAGGACTGACCGCCGCGGGCCTGCTGCTGCTGCTCTCGCTTCCCCTGCTGGCCCGGGCCCTCCCTGCGCCCACCGTGGTCGCCCAGTTGGACACCCTTCAGGCTCCGCAACAGGCACTGAGGACTGAGGACTACACTGCCTTCGTTCGGTTTGGCGTTCCTCCTGGGACATACCGGGCGGTGCTGACCAGTTGCCAGGTGACCTGCGCGACGGTGGACAGCACGCCTTTTACCGCCACGGCACAGGAGGCCCCCATGCTGCGCCTGTCTGGCCCTCTGCGTCCCCTGCCCACCCAGGACCTGGAGCTGCGGCTCTATCCCGGCGAGGCGTCTTTTGGCAGCCGCCCTCTGGGCCGCTACCGCTGGACCGTGGAGGTCCGGCGGTGAGGCTGGCTGTGGGTGCCTGGGCACCGCCCTTGCTGGCGACGCTCCTGCTGGGGACGCTGGCCTTACGACCGCAGGCGACGCCGGGGCTGCCGTTGACCCGGCAGGCACTCACCTGCACGGCCCCACCCACCTTCCGGGTCGGCTACGAATCGGGAGAGGGAGCGCTCCGGCTGGACGGCGGCCAGTACCGCTTTCAGGGAGTCTCCTGGTTGGAGGGGGACCTCTGCGGGCCTGGAACCCTCCTGATCACGGCGGACGGCGAGGTGGCGGAGCAAGAAGCTCCGGTCCTTCAGATCTCGCTGGGGAGGCGGGTCCTGCTCCGTGAGCCCTTCGCCGAGCGCCGCACGGTCCGGGTGGAGGTGCCCTCGGCAGGACGGCTCACGCTGGCCTACCTCAACGACCTCTACCGCTCGGAGGCGCGTGTGGCCACGCTGGAAGGCCTGCGGTTCGAGGGCAGCTGTGAGGCGCTGGACATCGCGGTCCCGCCCGAGACCGGGGGAACCTGGGACCCGGTCCGGAAGACGGTCAGCCTGGTCGCCGCGGTGCCGATGACCGTGGTCCCCTGTGGAGCAGGCGAGTTGCGCCTGCGCACGGTCGGGCAGGCGGCAGGCGGCGCCTTCCCGGTGCTGGAGTTCCGTCAGGGGAAGGAGGTGCAGCGCGTCGCAACTTCGGGGCAGCGGCAGCAGGTCCGGCTCCGCGTCGTGGGGTCTCCCCTCAAGATCACCCTGGTCAATCCTCTCTTCCAGGAACTCGCCGACCGTAACCTGACTGTCCACCAGCTTGAGTTCAGGCCGGACTCTCCCAGCCCGCCCTGAGGGCGGTCCACCGTTCGGTGTTCAGGGAAACGTCGGCCGGCAGCACGACCCGCGCCTCGGCCCGTCGTCCTTCGCGCACGTCCGGGCGGCGTCGCCGGGCGAGGTCGTAGACGCTCTTGCGTTCGGTCGCGACATGCAGGAGGTCGTAGGGGATCTCCGGCGCGTGTCGAACGACCTGCGCGACCAGTGGGGCGATGATGTCCACATAGTCCTGGCTGGTATAGACGTCGCTGAACGCCACCGGATACTGAAACTCGCGGGGCCGGAAGCTGGTCCGCAGAATAAGTCGGTGGCGTGCGGTGCGGGCCGCTTCCTCGGCGACCAGCTTGGTCAGGGCGTAATAGTTCACCACCGGCCCAGGCGGGTCGTCCTCGCGGTAGTCGCCGGTCTCACCGCTAAATACGTAGTCGGTGGAGATGTGGAGCAGCCGAGCTCCCACCTCATTTGCCGCGCGGGCCACCGCGCGGGTTCCCTCCACATTGACCTGCCAGCAGGCCTCGCGCTGTGTCTCCGCACCCCCGACGTCGGTGTACGCCGCGGCATGCACAATCAGGTCCGGAGCTTCCCGCTGCACCACGGCCTGAACCTGGGCGTCTGCAGTGACGTCAAGTTCGCGGCTTGAAGGCGCCACGACTCCTGGCAGCAGCGCCCGCAGTTCGGCTCCGAGGCGCCCGCCCCCCCCCGTCAGCAGGATTCGCATCAGCGTGTGCGCCCGAACATGTTCTCTGGGACCACACGGGCGAGGGTTGCCCGAAGGGCGGCTTCGTCCGCGCGCTCGGCATGCTGCCGCAGGGTGTGCAGTGCCCCGGCGAGGGCCGAGGGTTCGATCTGCTCCAGCCGGGCACTGAAGATCTCGCTGTGGCTCGTGGCCTCGGCCCCCTCGCTGGTTGTCAGGAGTTCCTCATACAGCTTCTCCCCTGGCCGGATGCCGCTGTAGACGACGTCCACGTCGCGTGCTCCACTGAGGCGGATCACGTCGCGAGCCAGATCTGCGATCTTCACCGGCTCTCCCATATTCAGCACATACACCTTGCCGTTCTCCGCCAGGCCACCTGCCTGAATCACCAGCCGGGCCGCTTCGGGAATGGTCATGAAGTAGCGCACCATGTCCGGGTGGGTCACGGTGATGGGTCCACCTGCCCGAATCTGGGTCATGAAGGTGGGCACCACACTGCCCCGGCTCCCCAGTACGTTGCCGAAGCGGACGGACACGAACGCCTGGGACTCCCGTGCCCGCGCCGCGCCCGCGGACACGGCCATCTCGGCCACACGCTTGGAGGCCCCCATCACGCTGGTGGGATTCACGGCCTTGTCGGTGGAGACGTTGACCAAGCGGCTCACGCTGAACTCGAGACACAGATCGACGACGTTCTGCGTCCCGACCACATTGTTCAGGATGGCTTCCGAAGGGGTCTCTTCCATCAGGGGAACGTGTTTGTGGGCCGCGGCGTGAAAGACCACCTCGGGTCGGTACCGCTCGAAGACAGCACGCAGCCGGGCTGCGTCCCGTACGTCTCCGATCAGGCCCACCTGTTTGACTTCCGGCCAGGTTCGCTGCAGCTCCTGCTGGATGGAGAAGATGCTGTTCTCACCCCGGCCGAAGAGCAGCACCGTCGACGGCCTGAAGGCCACCAACTGGCGCACCAGTTCTGAACCGATGCTGCCCCCTGCTCCAGTCACCAGGATCACGCGCCCCTGGAGATAAGAAGCAATTTCACCAGTGTTGAGTTGAACAGGCGGACGCCGCAGCAGGTCCTCGACGTTGACATCCCGGATCTGGTTGATGTTCACGTCCCCGCTGAGAATCTCGAAGACGCCAGGAATGATGCGGTACCGCAGACCCGCGCTCCGCGCCAGCTCCACCACCCGCCGCACGAAGGGACCATCGGCTGAGGGCACCGCGATCAGGAGTTCTTGGGCCTCTTCACGCTTGGCCACCGCGACCAGCTCATCCACTGCCCCGAAGACTGGAAGTCCGACGACCCGGACCCGCTGCTTACTTGATTTGTCGTCGAGAAACCCGATGGGCTCCAGTCCCGCTTCGGGATGCCGCTGCATCTCACGCGCAATGAGCGTCCCGGCATCTCCAGCACCCACAATGAGCACCCGCCGACGTTGCAGTGCGTTCCGACTCCGCGTGCGCTCGTTGGCCAGGCGCGCCGTCAACCGCACGCCACCGGTCAGCAGGAAGCCCAGGACACCGGCCAGTACCGGCACGCTGCGCGGCAATTGCAGCCAGCCCTGGAGGATGAAGCCCAGGGCGAACATCACCAGGGTTGCCAGGGCCACGGCGCGCCCCAGAATCTGGAGGTCCCGCAGGCCGACGCGTTGCCACTCCTGACGGTGCAGACCGTAGTACTTCTCCAGGCCCGACATGACGAGCAGGCTGAGCACACAGTAGGCCCAGACATTGACCGGGATCCCCTGGTCAATCAGGTCCGGCTTCCGGAAGGCGTAGGCCAGAAGACCGGCCAGGCCCCACAGGCCTAGGTCAACCAGAAACTTGATGGTTGTGTGCGGCATGATCCTTAGCTCTGGGTGGACAGCGTCAGCACGCTGTCCACCACATCGGCCATCCGGTGCATTTCTGCCGGTGAAAGCGTTGGATGCACCAAGAACATCAGGGACGTTGCGCCAAGTTCCTTCGCAACTGGAAGGCGTTCCTGGGGACCGTACCCCGCGTCCTGAAACGCTTTCTCCAGGTAGATTTCCGAGCAAGAGCCGCTGAAGCAGGGCACGCCGCGGGTGGTGATCTCGGTCATGATGCGGTCCCGGTCCCAGCCGTCAAGCAGCTGCTCCGGGCGAACATAGACGTAGTACTTGTAGTAGGCGTGGGAGATCCCTTCTTCCGGGAGGGTCAACCGCAGGGCTTGGTGATGGGCAAGGCGCTCGTTCAGGACCGAAGCGTTGGCCTGGCGGCGCATGATCCAGTCCGGCAGCTTGCGCAACTGAATCCGGCCGATCGCCGCCTGGACTTCCAGCATCCGCCAGTTGGTGCCGAAGGACTCGTGCAGCCAGCGGAAGCCCGGGGGGTGCTCCCGTTCGTACACCGCGTCGTAGCTTTTGCCATGATCTTTGAAGGCCCAGGCCTTCTTCCAGACCTCGGTGTCGTTCAGGGCGAGCAAGCCGCCCTCGCCACCCGTGGTCATGATCTTGTCCTGGCAAAATGAGAAGGCCCCAGCGTGACCGATACTCCCCACCGGACGTCCCTTGTAAAAGGCTCCGTGAGCCTGAGCGCAGTCCTCGATGACCACGAGACCGTGCTCGCGGGCCAGTTCCATGATGGGGTCCATGTCGCAGGGCCAGCCAGCGAGGTGCACCGGGATAATGGCGCGGGTCTTTGGGGTGATCAGAGAGCGGATGGTTTCGGCGGTGAGGTTGCCTGAGTCAGCGTCCACATCCGCGACCACCGGAATGCAGCCCCGCATCACCGCTGCGCTTGCGGAAGCGATGAAGGTGCGGCTGGTGGTAATGACCTCGGCTCCGTCTCCGATCCCGAAAGCGTAGAGCGCGAGCTCTAGGGCGAGCGTGCCGTTGTGCAGAGCGATGGCATGCTTCACTCCCAGGTACTCGGCGTATTCGCGCTCAAATTCACGGGCCTCGGTCCCGGTCCAGTAGTTCACCTTGCCTGACTGCAGCACCTCCGCGACAGCCTGCACCTCATCGGACTGAAAAACAGGCCACCCGGGGAAGGAAGCAACGGAGGGCACGCGATGCATAGTCAGGGCATTGGTCATGGTAACTTCCAGCGTTGAAGGGGGTAGCTCAGACTCTCGCACATGGTCCTCAGTATTTCCTAAAACAAGCTGCAGAGGCTGTGACTTTGTGCTCTACATACGGAGGAGTCTTGCTGGCACACCTACAGCCGTCGCATACGCAGGCACCTCACGGTTCACCACAGCCCCAGCCCCAATGGTTGCCCAGGCTCCAACAAATTGACGGGGGAGGATACGGGCACCCACCCCCAGGAAAGCGCCTTCTTCGAGGCTGACCTGTCCCGCAAGCGTACAGCCTGGTGCAACATGGACAAAATCACCGAGGTGGCTGTCATGATCGACGGTGGCACCCGTATTGACGATGACATGGCGGCCGACAGTGACATCCGGCTGCACGATGGCTCCGGCCATCACGACTGTGCCCTCAGCGAGGCTCACTGTGGGGGCAACCCAGGCTGTGGGGTGGACGAGCGTGGCCCACGGGACATCCGGCAACCGGGCGACTAAACTGGCTCGAACCGAATTGCTCCCCACCGCGATGATGGCCGGGATGTGCCGCACTCTGCTGACCAGTTCCACTGGTCCGCTGACTTTGTGGCCCAATACGTCTGGCGTGGGACGGTCGTCATAGATGCCGGCGATCCGGTAACCCGCGGCCTTGGCGAGAGCCACGATCACCTTGGCATGCCCGCCTGCACCGATGATCTGTACTTCAGCCATGCTCTGGTGAACGCGGTCCCGTGAATTTCGGCATGGTGGCTTCACCTTGAGCGCTAATACCGTCGCGGCGCAGCACTTTGGCTACAGTCATCCAGAGAATCCTGAGGTCGAGGGCAAGGGTCCGGTTGTCCACATACCAGACATCAAGTTCAAACTTTTCCTCCCAAGATAGGGCATTGCGGCCATTCACCTGGGCCCACCCGGTCACCCCTGGCCGGACCTCGTGCCGACGCGCTTGCTGGGGCGTGTAGAGGGGTAGATACTCCATCAGCAGTGGCCGTGGTCCGACCAAGCTCATCTCTCCTTTCAGCACATTGAGCAGTCCCGGCAGCTCGTCCAGGCTGGCGCCTCGCAGTAAGCGCCCGAATGGAGTCAGGCGCCGTACGTCGGGCAGAAGTTCGCCGTTCGCCCCACGCTTGTCCGTCATCGTGCGGAACTTGTACATGGTGAAGGGCCGACTGTACAAGCCAGGGCGCACCTGGGCAAAAAAGACAGGGCTGCCCAGGCGCAGTCGGACGAGAAGAGCCAACAGGAGCAAAAGAGGGAGTGAAACAACGAGAAGAGCTGTAGCAGTTGTCAAGTCGAATAACCTCTTGGCCTTCCGACTGCAGTTGATTGTGTTGACGAGGACACCGGCTCTTCTCACTGTTCCTCCTGGTTAGCCTGGAATTCTACCTGACTGAAGTACAAGGTCCGGCGCTGCTCGATTTCACCGGTGTAGGCATTGGAAAACACTAAACTAAGCTGTCCAATTTCAGGAATCTCGACCTCGAAATCCTGGGGAATATTGCCCACATCACCACCCAGCAGGAACTGGTTGCTCAGGTAAAGTTCCCAGCGGCTGGGGGTGTTCTCCACCGGCCTGCGGTGGCCCCTGAAACGGAGCGTCCCGGGGCGGCAAGCGTACATCTCGATACCGGCCATCCGGGCAAATCCCCAGACCTCCGGGCCGACCTTAAGGGGAGAACGCTGGCTCACCATGGCAGCAGGGATTCCGCAGCCCTGAGGTTCTGCAGAGGGCATTACCGTAATCGCCAAGGTCGAGCGTTCTGGCAAAGCGACGGCGACCCTGGCCGACACATAGAGAGCTACCAATAACAACAGGCTTCCAAGCCAAGGCCAGCTTTTGACCCTACTTGACACGCTCAACCGTCCATTCTCTTAGAAGCTGTCTCGCCCCCACGCGATTTCGTGAGGCCAGCGTCACCCGTAACCTTACGCTCTCCCCTTGATACGAGGGAAGAATCCGCGCATAGACCCAGTCTTGCAGGCGCTCCCCCTCGAAGAGCGCGCCCCCAATTCGCGTGCAGGCCGCTGCAACCGTATCCGCGCACTGCTCGACAGCCAGATAGCCCCCGGCCGCTGGGCCATCCGGAAGACGAAGGTCAGCGTAGAACGCGTAAACCTCATCCTGTTGGTAGTGAGCTGGCAGAAGGAGACGCTGAACCTGGACCGGGCCGAGTGAGGTGGGGGTGCTGAGGAGCCACACCGCGGCGGCGGAGCCTAAGGCCAGCAGCCCTCCCGTTCCTGCTCCCAGTCCTAGTACCATCGCACCCTGTTTCGTCTCCAGCTGAGCGACCCGACCCAGGCCAGCGCCACCTATCAGGTAGAACAGTTCGGCGTAACCCGGCGAAGGCACCAGCGTGACATTGTCAACGAGGCTCACCGTGAGCAGGAGCAGGAAGACGGCGCGGCCCGCATGCCAACGCGACTTCCAGACGCCGGCGAACAGAACCCCCCATAGCAGAAGCCAGCCTGCTGTACCAACCATCCCGGTCTCTGCCAGGGCATGAAGCCAGCCGCTGTGCGCGATCAGCCAGGGCTGTCCTAACTGCTCCAACCAGACTGGGCAGCCACCAACCGAGTTCAGGAGCCCTTCCAGAGCTCCTGAAGTCTGGCAGCGATCGGCGAAGGGGGTGGCTAGACTGCCGTACTGGTAAGGTCCCGTACCACCCCAGGGGAAGGCGCTGATCAGACGAGAGGCGGTTTCCCAGACGCCTTCGCGTCCACTCAACAGAGGTCCCAGACCCTGAAGCAGAGACTCACGCCAGGGTTGCCAGGCAACTGTTGCAGTTACTGCCACAGCTATCACACCCCTCAGCCACCAGACAACCGGATGACTTCGTGCGAACAGCAGGGCAACACCCAGAGCAATCCAGGCTGCATATGCCTCGCTGGCATACATAGCAAAAAGGCCGAGAGGAACTCCTCCCAGGCGCCAGAGCGACCAACGTCCCCTCTGCCACACCAGCAGGGCAATTAGCACTGCGCTCAAGACGCCTACACCGTTGGAACTGCTCCAGAAGAATTCAAGTCGTTCATCAGCGCCCTGTTTGGATCGCCAGAGCCAGAGCGCCAAACCCAAGATCAGGATGACCGACACGCCCAACGTAAACCCTTTAAGCCGGAGGTGCTCTCCCCTGCTCCAACCGTAGACCACCAGTCCGACTATCAAGAGAGAACGTACGCCGGCGAGAGTCACAGAGAGCATAGGGGCAGGAGCCAGGAGGGCGGCGATCAACTGGGAGACGACGAAAAAGGACAGTGTCCAGACAAGCCAGGAGGGCAGAGACCTCCACACCCCCCTGGTCGCTCCTAGAGAAGCAAGCGCAAGCGGGGGCAACAATGGGATGCCTCCCAGCCACCCATCCCTATGAGCAGGCTTTTCCATCAACCCCGTTGCCTGTTACCTGCCAGTACCCACAGTGTATTGCCCAATCTGTGCGCGAGTGCACGCATGTCGTGGTGCTCCTCCACATACGATCGGCCCCGATCTCCCATGGCTCGGCGCTCCGCTGCGGACATCCGGGAAAGGGTCAGTAACGCATTCGCTAACGCCTGTGGGTCTTCGGGCAAAACGGTGAGGCCTGCATCTGCGTCTGCTACAGGATTGAATGGCGAGTTCAGGGCCATAACTATTGGCTTAGCTGCAGCAAAATAGTCAAAGAGTTTATTCGGACTGATACCATCTCTATACAAATCAGTATCACGCTGGAGAAGTAAAAGCGCATCAGCATCCGCCAGCATCCCTGGTACTTGATCTTTGGGAACAGGATCATGGAAATACACATTCTTAAGATCATGATTCTGTGCCCAGGTTATCATATCGGATTTAGCAACACCTTCACCAACAAAGGTGAGGCGAATATGATGATGGCACTGCTGCTGAAGCAAACGTGCTGCTTGCAGAGCAGTATCTAGGCTATTTGGTACACCGTGCGCACCAAGATACATCACTGAAAAGACATTCAAGTTATGCTGAGGCTCGGCTGCTCTATCAGGATAATGCTTAAGGTCGACCCCGTTGGGGAGCCACAAAAATGGCACGGGGCGCCCAATAACTCGACTAGCATGGTCCCCTACTCCTTGCAATACGCCAACCACCAAGTCCGCCTGCTGGTACAAAAAGCGTTCTAGTGCAGCTAAGGTCAAGATGAATGGGTGTTTAGGAGATACACCCAGCAACTCCACCATAGATTTCGGCCAGATGTCACGAATTTCCAGCACAAAGGGTACTCCATACCGTCGAGCCAGAAGATAAGCCGCCAGCCCTGAAAAAAGATTTGGACTAGATCCAATAACTACATCCGGTGCATGGGCATCGGCAGTAGGTTGCCATCTAACAACCGCTCGTAGAAAGGCGAGCATATTCTTGATTCTTCCAACACCATTGCCTCTGTATGGAGGTGTTCGAAGCCAGACATATTTTACGTCGCGCTCTAGTATGCTTAAGCTCTTCTGCCCATTACTAAGACGCTGTTCTTTTTGTGTAAAGTAATCCAAACTACCCGCTAATATCGTGCTATCTATGCTCTGTTCTTTTAAGTGGTGCGCCAAACTGTAGTGGCGTGTTCCACCCGCCTGATCTGGAGCTAAGGCGTATTGATTCACAACCCAAATAGCTAATCGCCTGTCATTTTTCATCGCGCTCATAACGACTTCTTATAACTCTAGCAGGTGATCCAACAGCCACAGAATTCTCGCCTATCGACTTTGTAACAGTCGCGCCAATACCTATCAAAACATCATCGCCGATAGTGATCTTGTTTATTATTGCTACTTCAGGGGATATCCAAACTCTTTTTCCAATATGCACGGAGCCACTAATTTCAGCTCCAGCAATGATAAAACTGCTCTCACCCACAAAAACATTGTGAGCTATGAAAACATTATCATCAATCTTTGCATAATCCGAAATAATAGTTGAGTCAATAGTGCCACGTGCAATACTACACCCGCTTCCTATATCCACATTATTTCCAATAATCACATTGCCCAAATGAGGTACTCTAAAAGGATTGCCATCTGTGTCAATTTCATACCCAAATCCAGGGCCACCGATTGAGGTGTTGCTTCCAATATAGCAATCCTTTCCAATTATCGTATGTCTATACACCACAGTATTATGTTTCACCACTGTTCCAGAACCAATTATAACGTCATTCTCAATTACGCAATTTTCACCAATATAAACATTGCTACCGATCTTCGCACTTTCAGAAATAACTGCACTACTAGATATCCCGGGCGTATCAGCCGGGGTAAAAAACGCTTGAACCAACCTAGCATATGCTGTCCTAGGATTCGCAACTTTAATAACATTATCCAAGTCTAAATCAGATTCTATTGGTATAAGGAAAAGAGTCTCGCTGTTTTCTACAATCATTGCTTGTACATTTTCATTCAATTTAGTGACGAATGCGACTGAATTATCACTTATATTACTAAGAGACGAAACCCCTTTAATCTCAAACTCCCTAAGTCCAGTCGTCGACTCTAGAAACTCTGCTATCTGAGAATTCGTTTTCATATTACCACCTTTGCCTAATAACTTCGTAGGCTTCCGCATACTGCATCTTAGCCTGATATCCCCTGAACTTGGCTGCGGTTATCACATAATCACGATTTATGTATGTTCGATTCAGGATAACTTGGGAGCGATAAGACAAAACCATATCAATTTTCTTGTTTAGATGGTAGTCTGATATCTCAACAAACATATTTGTATTTATCTGCGTGTAATTCCAAGGCAACTCGTAACCATAGATATTAGAATCCCTAAACGCACGTATAGACTCCTGGTGAACCACGGAATGATCCTGATGAGTATCGAACGAATTAAATGTTAATACTATATCTGGCTTGAATTCTTTTCTAATCGACACCAATTTCTCTAAAATAGCCTGTCTATGGTCACTAAAATACCTAACCGGTATATTTTCTACTTCGTAGTTTTCCACGCCCAGGATGGTCATTGAAGCTTCAAATTCCCTAACTAGGGTATCTCGGGGGAAATCAATGGGCAAACTCTCTTCAGATCTAGAAAAGACGATGCACCTAATCCTATAGCCCCTCGCGGCATAAATGCTAAGCAATCCTCCGCAACCAAGCTCAATATCGTCCGTGTGAGCGCCAACAGCCAAAACACTCTGGTGCTCATGTTCTAAGCACACTATAATTCCTCCAATTCCCTATAGAACTCTATCAAAGTTTTACTTTCCGCTTCCCAGTTGAGAACCGTCCTAATTGCCTCCTGACCTCTCAATCCCATATCTCTCGCTTCATCAGGATTATCCAAGATCCAGGCCATAGCCCTAGCAATTTCAGCTGGCTTAAACGGATCAACTAAAATCCCGCACTCATAATCTTTAACTATTTCCTGCCATATGGGAAAATTTGATGCAATAAATGGTAAACCTGCAGCCATGTACTCAAACATCTTAGTCGGCAAGCCCTCTAGATGATTGGGTGCCGGGTGAACTACTACCAATCCGGCAACGCATCTCTCATAAACGTCCAAGAGGTCGTCTCTTTTGAGCCATCCAAGATTATTCACGCTGCCATGCTCCGCTACTCTGTTTTCTAAATCTTTAGATTCAAACATTCCCGCTAACAACAATTCACAGCTGTGAGTTCGTGATAAAATATCAATGGAGCTAATAATCTCATTTATGCCACGAGATGTGGTAATGCCACCAGCGTATATGAATTTTGGATTTCTCGTTGCAAGTCTCGCATCTCTAATTTCTCCTAGTTTAGGATAGTTTCTGACGATCGCAGTCTTATTAAGACCTTCAAAATTCCTATTGATAGATGGTGTGGCTGTTATAATTCCGCTGAAGTAGGGTGCAGCGCGTTTTTCAATCAAAGAAACTAACTTCGCCCCAGGCTTTCGCAGTACAATTGGTATCCAAGATTTTCTTTGCATCTGCTTAGGCAGATCTTCATGAACATCCCATATGACTTTATATCCTAATTTCCTTAGGTAGAGGCCCAAAAAGAGCAATTCGGGATCGTGAAAATGCACTACATCCGGTCCAAATCGTTTGACCAAGCGCAGAACTTCTGTTTGTAATTTTATCCTACCTAATCTAGTTTTGGCAGTCCGAAGCGGGAAATAGTCAACACTCGTGTGCAGCTTTTCACTTCTCCGGGGAGCTATTAAGCCCACATAGTGGTTCTCAGCAAGACTGATGGCTTCCTTTACATTTATCCTAATGTCATCATCTGAGTGCGCCGTGGTAAGATGTAGTACTCTCATAGTTCCTCCTCAATAGTCTTAACGATCTTTTGATTTCATTGTTACACTGCATGTTTGCAATGCTTTAACGGACTACTTTCATAGATAAAATGATTTTTATTTTTCAGTCGAACAATATAGGTATGTCAAAACTATTGCAAATATCATACCATGCGTCACGAGGGATGTAAAAAGGGCGCTGTTGGTTAAAGCAAAAGCCGGCAATGCCATTCCTACAACCACCACAACTGGACTACTTGATCGACGCGAATAGCCATCTACAAGCGATAGAATGGCGCCCAACACAATCGAAAACCCGATGATGCCCAATTCGCGAAAATTTGAATACGAGTCTGCGAACATATTGGCATTAGCACTCATACTAGGCGAGTTAAAATACTCTCGACCAATGAGATAAGCTGGGCGCAGATCATAGGGATAAGGGAAAATGTCACTCAGGAAACTGTGACCTAATTGGGCCGGCGGGTTAACTGAAAAAAAGTCCATATAATAAGTTGTCAGTAACCCTGGAGTTAAGATCAATCGGCGGACAAACAGACTGGAAGCCAGAATACCTCCGCTCCATAGATCAAAGCCAAACACTGCTATTAGGAACACGATCATTGACAGAACGAGGTTTTGACCTAGCTTCTGTATATTGATTCGATATAGTAGAGATACCCCAATCAGCAGTAACACTGAAAACAGCATGCTCTTCTGTCCAGTGGTTCCAAAGATGTAAAGCAGCGATAAACTACCCATTAGCAGAAAGGGTATAAAACGCTTTACCAAACCATAGCCTACCATAAACGCGCTAACAACTCCTAAGTAAGGCACGGCGTAAGCAAAAGCCAAGCCTGCCTCTCCAATCTCATCCTTATAATCACTGCGAATGTCGTAGACATCCAAAATATTTACTAGGTTCAGTCTAAATCCGAACTGGCTAGCCACAACTAAGAATAGGACTCCGAAAACCAACATTAATACAGCGCGGAAGACGCCTATACTAACGGATCGATCAAACCCGATAGATAATGGTCGGGCAGACACAGCCGTAATGATAGCCATACCCAACAACAACATTGCACGATTGAGAAGAACGCCGTGAAACGTTAAATTTAAAACTGTGAACATATACTGCGCGGGCACATACACTAGCACATACAGTAACAGAATGATAAAATTAGATGGTCGCCTACCATCCAGGCGCAAGAATAGTGATGGCAAGATTACAAAAAGTGCCATCACCAGCCACTGTTCCTGACTGATTGCTGGATTCAGTGTATAGCCCATGTAGGCAAAAGAAGGCGAAATCTGCAGGCTATAGATGAGATGAAACAGCCCCACATAGGTAAGGATCAGCAGAACCGTCAATAGGCGCGACAAGCTGACAGCTCCAGCCAAAGACGTCGTCTTTGCGGGCGACGGAGCGGACGGCTGTATCTCACCGGCAGGCATCATGAGGCTTCCTCCTGAGCGGAAACTGCGGGTCCCTGTGGACCTTGGCCAGGCCGTTTCAGACTGGCGTAGGCGGCAGCGATCAGAGCTGTATAACAAGCAGCACTGACCGCTGCATACAACCATACGGTCTGCGGCAGGTCCAATTCACGCTGATGGGCGACCACAAAGGCCAGCACCACGGCCAGTAGCCGCCCAGTGTCCCAGATGAGCTGCCAGTGGTTATGTCCGGTAGCATTCAGCGTCTGCGACACTGACGAAGCCGGAACCTGAATAACCGCCATCACTAGCAGGGCGTTAAGCACCGGCAGAGCGTTGAGCCACTGAGTCCCAAACAACCATGGCACCAGCCAAGGTGCAGTCAGAAGCACTAGACCGGCTCCCACCCCGCTGGCCATTAGTGCGGCCAGCAAGTACCGAGTCAGCACAGGTTGTAGCGTTCCACCTTTGGCCTGCACCTTGCCCACTTCACCTATGTAGACTTGGCTCAGCGTACGGGCGATCAAACCCACTGGTACGGCCACAAGACGATTAGCAAACACATACAACCCTGTCAGTGTAGGCGCAAAAGCCAGCCCTAGTAGGAGGATTGGAGCCTGTGCCCCCAGCGCGTTGATTCCCGCAGCAGGCATAGAAAACAGCGGAAACTGGCGGTACTCGCGAAGTAGCGCAAGCCCAGATGTAGTGACGAGTACAGCAGGTTGCGCGCCGGCTTGACGGTAGCCCCCATACAGCTGCCCCAAACCTGCCAGACGCCCCGCAGCGTCTCCTGCTGTAAAGGCCAGCGAAGACGGGTTGAGCAGTCCCAGTCCTACCTGTCCGACAGCCAGCCATAATCCCTGGGTGGTCTTGGCCTTAGCAATCTGCCCAAACTCGTCACGGCGAATGCTTAGGGCCGTCAGGGACTGAAAGGCCCCGATCAGCCACACCGACACGCCTACCACGGCAGCCAATCCCCAGGGGTGAGTTGACGACGCGAACCAACCCAAGTGCAACGCCAGTGCTGTGGAGAGCGCGGCGATTACTGCTACCCCCATGCTGGACTGCATGCTCAGGCGGGTTAGCCCTACCGCATCGGTGTCAGAGCGGGCAATCGGCACTGCCGCTTCCAGGCGCAGGGTTGCCAACACCGAAAAAATACCCGACAGAGCCATATACAACCCAAAATCATTGAAGGCCTCGGGCGAGTACAGCCGGGTCAACAACGGTGTGACTGCGAATACAACCAGTTGACCGGCCAGTGTGCCACCCATCAGGGTTCTCACTCGTCGGGCCATCGGGCTGGAGAAGGCCCGCTGCCAGGTCATATGTCGAAAAATGTCCTCACGGCGCGGATCACTTCAGACTGATCAGACTCGCTCAGTTTGTGACCCATCGGCAGGCTAAGAACCTCCTGGGCGGCCTGTTCGCTGTGAGGATAACTCGGGTACTGCCCTTTGTAGATGGGAAGCTGATCCTGGGGGATGGGATAATAAACCATGGTCCCGATGCCTTGCTCGGCTAGGGCCTGCTGCAATTCGTCGCGGCGACCATTCAGCACGCGTACCGTGTATTGGTGAAAGGAGTGGCCCTCTACAGCTTCCGGTGTGACCAAACCGGGAAAGTCAGCAAAGCCTTCATTGTAGCGCTTAGCCACGGCACAGCGGTGCTCATTGGAGCGCTCCATATGTGGCAGCTTGACACGCAAAATAGCAGCCTGCAGAGTGTCTAGGCGGCTGTTATAACCCACCGTCTCGTTGTGGTACTTCTTACGGCTCCCATGAACCCGCAGCATCCGCGCCGTGTCGGCCAGGGTATCGTCATCGGTGGCAATCAAGCCGCCATCGCCATAAGCGCCCAGATTCTTGCTGGGAAAAAATGAATAGGCCCCCAGGTGCCCGATGGTCCCGGTCTGCCGCCCGTTCCAGCGAGCGCCAAAGCTCTGGGCACAGTCCTCGACGACTTTCAGACCCCGCTCTTGTGCAAGTAGCATCACTCGGTCCATATCCACCGGGCGCCCATACAGGTGCACCGGCATAATGGCTTTGGTGCGCTCGGTAATGGCGGCCTCGATTCCGTTCACGTCCATATTCAAGGTGTCAAGCTCGATATCCACGAACACTGGCCGCGCTCCCACCATGCTGATGCTCTCGGCCGTGGCAAAGAACGTGAACGGTGTGGTGATGACCTCATCCCCTGGCCCAATACCCAAGGCACGCAGCGCAATGACCAGGGCATCGGTGCCACTGTTCACCCCAATGGCATGCTTCACGCCCAGGTAAGCGGCGACCTCCTGCTCGAACAGGTGAACGTCCTCGCCCATGATGAAGTCGGTGCGGTCGAGCACGCGCCCGATGGCGGCCATGATCTCGCCGCGCAGCTCGTCCACTTCAGGCTTGAGATCGAGAATGGGAATGAACGGTTTGGTCGCGGTCATTTGAGTCTCCTGATCTCGGTGTCGCTGACTTTTTGATAAATGTGCCCAGACGAATCGGTGACCGTATCGCTGTCGGTGAACTCCAGTCGGTCCCCGCTCGCACTCATGTACCCCACTGGACGCGCCGGGACCCCGGCCACGATGGTGTAGGCAGGAACATCCCGGGTGACCACCGCGCCCGCCGCGACAAAGGCCCCCTCATGGAGGGTTACGCCCGTAACGATGGTGGCATTGGCCCCGATGCTGGCCCCTCTTTTGACCCGAGTCGGCGTGTAGTCGGCGCTGGTGTTCCGGGGAAACTCGCTGCGAGGTGTTCGGACATTGGTGAACACCATGCTCGGGCCACAGAAGACGTAATCCTCGAGGATCACGCCCTCGTAGACACTGACGTTGTTCTGAATCTTGACACCGTTGCCGATCTGTACATTCGGTGCTACGAAAACGTTCTGCCCGAGAGAGCAGCCCTCGCCAATAGTGGCCCCGGTGCTGACGTGGCTGTAATGCCAGACTTTCGTGCGTGCACCGATGACTGCCCCCTCATCGATGGTCGCGGTGGGATGGGCGAAGTAGTCACTCATGCGTGGGTCAGCAGGGGGTGAGCAGTGGTCAACGTGGGCGTGACCAACGGCAGGGTGCGGATCCGCGACACGGTCTCGATGGCCCCGCGGGTGTCTTCCAGGCTGAAGCCCTGGCCCGCCAGCGTCCGGCGGTAGACGTCAGTGTGCAGGTCGGTGAACCCTTCGCTGAATTCGATTTCCTGGCCATCCATCGTGATGGATCGGTAGGTGCGCTGCCCCTTGGCCCTCAAGCCTTCCGGCACGAGGGTCTCGTCGATCGCCAGCATCCAGCGGACCCGGGCGCGCTCGAGCTCCAGGTAGCCGCTGGCGAGGGTGTCGGTCCGCTGGTGCACCTCGACGTGATGCAGGTCACCGAACAACCAGGTCAGCATGTCGAAGAAGTGAACCCCGATGTTCGTGGCCAGGCCACCGCTCTCCTCGACGCGGCCCTTCCACGACCGAAGGTACCAGGTGCCGCGGCTCGTCACGTAACTGAGGTCGACTTCCTTCTGCCCGGTCGCCCCTTCCGCCTCAAGCTGGGCCTTGAGCTTGACCAGTGCAGCGTGGGTGCGCAGCTGCAGGATCGTCCACACACGCTGTCCCGTCTCCGCCTCGATCTCCTGCAGCGCGTCGAGGTCACCGGGATTGAGAACGATCGGCTTCTCGCACAGGGCGTCCGCTCCCGCGCGCAGGGCCATGCGGATGTGCGGGTCGTGCAGGTGGTTGGGGCTGCAGATGCTGAGGTAATCCAGGCCCTGGCCCCGCCGGCGGGCGTCGTACAGGTACCCCTCGAACTTCTCCGGCTGGGTGAAGAACTCGCAGGCCGGAAAGTAGCTGTCCATGATGCCCACCGAGTCGAAGGGGTCCAGGGCGGCCACCAGCACGTTGCCCGTCTCTTTGATGGCCTTCATGTGGCGCGGAGCGATATACCCGCTGGCTCCCGTCAGGCCGAAGCGCTTGGGGTCGCTCACAGCATCACCACCTTGTCCGCCTTCTCCTCCGCGGACAGATTCCTGGTCGCGTTGCGCGTGTCCAGGACCCGCTTCGCCAGCCCCACCACGTGGCCGTAGTCCACGGCGCTGTGCATCGTCGTGATGATCACCAGATCCGCCTCCCGGACCACGTCGTCCGTCAGGTCGATGCCGTGAAGGTCCAGGCCATGCTCCCGCACATGCGGGGTCCAGGAGTCGTGAAACTGCACGTCCGCCCCCGCCTTCTGCAGCAGGTCGTACACCACGATGGCGGGCGACTCGCGGTAATCGTCCAGGTCGCCCTTGTAGGCCATCCCCAGCAGCAGCACCCGGCTGCCGTTCAGGGCCTTGCGGTCCTCGTTGAGGACGCGCGCCGCCTTGTCGACGACGAACTCCGGCATCCGCCGGTTGACCTCTCCCGCCAGGGCGATAAAGCGGGTCTGGAAGTTGAACTCACGGGCCTTCCACTCCAGGTAGTGGGGGTCGAGGGGAATGCAGTGGCCCCCCACGCCGGGGCCCGGATAGAAGGGCATGATCCCGAAGGGCTTGGTAAAGGCGGCGTCCAGCACTTCCCAGACGTTCAGGCCCATCCGGTCGCACAGCAGGGCGATCTCGTTGGCGAGGGCGATGTTCACCGCGCGGAAGGTGTTCTCGTACACCTTGACCAGCTCCGCGGCCTTGGCGCTGCTGACCGGCACGATGTGCTGGATGGCCTGCTGGTAAAAGGTCACGGCCACGTCCAGGCTCGCCGGATCGTTGCCGCCCACCACCTTGTTGGTGTTCTTGGTGCTGTAGCGCTTGTTGCCCGGATCGACCCGCTCCGGGGAGTGGGCCAGGTAAAAGTCCTGTCCGGCACGCAGGCCGCCCTGCTCCAGGATCGGACGCATGATGTCCTCGGTGGTCCCAGGGTAGGTGGTGCTCTCCAGGCTAATCAATTGCCCAGGCCGCAGGTGCCGGGCGATGTCCTGGGTTACCCCTTTGACATAGCTCAGGTCCGGCGTCAGGTTCTGGTCGAGGGGGGTCGGGACACAGATGACGATGACATCCATCTGCGCCAGGAGCGAGCTGTCGGTCGTCGCTTGAATCAGGCCCTGGGCGACCAGGTCACGCAACTCCTCGTCCTTGACGTCGCCGATGTAATTCTCGCCGCGGTTGACCTGCCCGACCCGGCCCTCGCTGCGGTCAAAGCCCATGACCTGGAAGCCAACCTTGGCCTTCTCCACGGCGAAAGGAAGCCCGACATAGCCCAGGCCGACGACACCGATCCGGGCCTCCCGGGAGAGCACCCGTTGCTTCAGCGCCTCCGCAGTCCCTGAAACCCTTACTTCCTGAATGTCCGTCATACTGCCGCTGAACGTACCATTTCCAGGTGCGCGGTTTCGGGAAATTGTTGGCTTTGGGCTCTCAGCCCTGCTGGGCGTAACTGTAGGAATAGTACGACTGTTCGCTGCGGCTGACCTTGTTCAGCACGACGCCCAGCAATCGCGTCTGGGTACTGGACGCGTTCTGCACGACCCGCTGCACTTCAGGTACGGACGTCGCGCCCCCCTCAACGACCAGCACCAACCCATCGGTGTGCCGGGCGATGACGAAGGCGTCCGCGACCGACAGGACCGGGGGGGTGTCGATGACCACCACGTCATACGCCTGCGCCCAGCGCCGCAGCAAGGCTGGGAATTCCGGGTGACTCAACAGGCTGGTCACCTGACGTCCGATTTCGCCCGCCGGCAGGAGATGCACACCGCGCCCCACGTCCAGGGCACTGGCCTGGTTGGGCCGGGTGAGCGCCTGAGCGACTGTGGTCTGCTGGGGTTCAGTGGCTCCGGGTAGCGCCACCCAGGGGCGGCCAGAGAAGGACCAGAACTCCTGCTGAACGGGCCGGTGCAGGTCGAGGTCAATGACCAGCACCCGCTTGTCGGCCAGGGCGAAGGACGTGGCGATGGTCGCCGTGACGGTGCTCTTGCCCTCGCCGGGGCGGGCACTCGTCACGGCGACCAGTGCGCCTGTCTCCGGCAGAAGGGGCATCAGGTTGACGCGGACAAAGCCGGCCGCCTCGTAGAGTCCGCCCCGGGTGGCCGCTTCTACCGTCTGGTTGCGCTGCGCTCGGGGAACCTTGGGCATCTCGCCGAGGGTGGGAAGCCCCAGATTGATGATGTCCGTCACTCCCCGCACGCGTCGGCGCAGGGCGTCGAGCAACAGGGCCAGCCCAATGCCCGCGAAGAGGGTCAACAGCGCCGCGAGGGCCGCGTTCCGGGCAGGCCGGGGCGCGATGGGGGCTTGCGGCGTATTGGCTTCGACCAGCAGGGAGAGGCTCCCCACCGCACCTTCTTCCAGCACCGTGGCCTGTGAGAGGTCCAGCAGCAGTTGCCCGCGGGCCGCGACGATGCTCTCACGTTCGGGGCTGCCCGGCGGGAGGCCCTGGAGGCGCTGCCCAAGGCTGGCCAGCTGCCGCTGCAGGTTCTGCCGGGCGCGGGAGACGCCTTCCCGGGCCCGGTTGAGGTCCCAGGTCAGCAGGGCCTGGGAGGCCGCCGTGGCCAGTTGCCGAGCCGCTTCTGGTGAAGGCCCCGTGGCGCGAAGCTCATAGACCCCGCGTTGCTGAGTGTCGAGGCGCGCCCGAACGCTCAGTCCCTCGACACGCCCACCCCGGAGGGCCTCCTCGAGGTCATCCAGCAAGGCCGTCTTCTGTGCCGCGGGTAACGAAGCATCTTCGACCACGTCGCTCATCTGCTCGACGAGCTGCCGGCTGTGGATGACCTGCTCCACGGCACCCTGGGGAAGCTGCGGCGCCGACACCGACGCCCCACTCAGCGGCGTGCTCCCCGCCATCGGCTGTGTCGAGAGAATGCTGGTCACCGATTCATAGGTCGGGGCCTGTTGACGGAAAACCAGATACGTCAGGCCGCCCACCACCAACGGGGCCGCCAGCAACGGCAGGGCCCGGCGGCGCAAGACCGTGAAGACCTGCTTGAGGTCGATCTCGTCGGAAGAAGCTGAGGGGTTCGGGCCTGAGGGAGTCTGGGTCACAAACGGAGTCCTTTGAGCGTCACTATAGGCGAGGGCCCGGATCGTCCGCCTCCACCTGCCGGCGAAGGCCCAGGGCGCGGGCTGAATCCTCCTGCTCCGGACAGACGCGGCATCGCCGGGGCGTCACCAGGGTGCCCGCCCAGCAGAGCAGTCTCCCGCGGTCAATCCAGGCAGTGTAGACCACGCTTCCCTGGAGGGGTTGTGATCTACCCCATCCCCAAAGACAGGAGCTTCTCTGGCGACGCCCGAGCCAGGAGCTCTCCGTGAGTGCCCGCTGGGACGACCCGTTCCAGGACGTGCTAAGCGGCGCGCTTGGTCGGCCGTCACCTTACGACCACAGGATATGCAGGCGCATACTGGCTGAGAGCACCACTCGGCTTTCTCGGCGTGTTCGCAAGCAGCGCAGCAGGTCAGACAACAGTCCCAGGACTCAGGTGGAGTGGTCTCCCCCATCCTCACGCAGCCAGGCGGGCATCCGGTCCATCCACTTCTTCAACTCCGCTTCCTGACTTTTGTTGAGATCCCTCAGGAGGCCCGGCTGCTTGAGGCGGCGGCGCACCTCGTCGAGCCGGCGCTCCACCGCCGAGGACGCGACCAGGGTTGGCTGGAGTGAAGCCACCTCTTCACGCAACTCCCGTGCGGACGCCCCATTCAGGGCCTGTTCGATCAATCGGGTCCGGTGGTCGGGCTGCGCCGCCGCGATGATGCCACCGAGGGTATAAGGCAGGCCCTGGGTCCGCATCGCCTCCAGCACTTCCCCGGGCCACTGCAGCATCCGCAAGCGGTTCTTGGCAAAGCTCTGCCAGGTCTGCCCGCCCACCAGGCCAAAGACCTCCTCGAGGACGCTGACCCGCTCCGGTTCCGGATTGCGGAGGTTCACCATCAGGATCTGCCGGGCCTGCTGGAGCGTCACCTCCAGCCGGAGGGCCACCAGGCGGAGCAGCGCCTCGGTCTCGTCGATGGCCGAGAGGCCCTCACGCTGCAAGTTCTCGACGAGGCCGACCTCGAGCATCTGCGGGTCACTGAGCGGCTGAACGAGGACGGGGACCTCGGTGAGGCCCGCCGCCAGCGCCGCCCGGTAGCGCCGCTCGCCCGCGGCGATCTCATAGCCCTGACCGGAAGGCGCCGGGCGGACCAGCAACGGCTGCAACACGCCCTGTTCACGGACGCTGTGGGTGAGCTGCTGCAGCTCGGCCTCGGCAAAAAAGCGCCGGGGCTGGCCCCCATAGGGCCGCAGTTGCTTCAGGGGGAGGCGGCGCACCTCCGGGTCGGCCTGGGTTAGGGCCTGCGCGCCTCCCAGGAGCCCCCCCAGATCCCGTTGGGGGCGCTTGCGGGTCATGCCACCCCTCCCCGGACGGGCAGACCCACGGCCCGGGCGACGTCCTCGGCGAGACGCTGCACGTCACCGTGGACCGGCGACCCAGGCGCATAGACGCCGACCGGCTGCCCGGCGGTCGTGCTGTCGAGCCAGACGGCCTCCCGCTGGGGGACGGCGCGGGCCAGAGGGCTGAGGTTCTCCTGCAACGCGGCCAGCACCTCACGGTCATGCAGCCGCCGCGCGTCGTAGAGGGTCGGCACATACAGGGCCACGGTCAGGTCTGGGCGGGCGTCGCGGTACTCCTGGAAGGCTTCGGTGAGGCCCGGCAGGGCGTCAAGCCCTTTCTGGCGGGTCGGGACCGGCACCACCATATGGTCGGCCGCGATGGCTCCCAGGATGGAGAGTTGGCCGAGGCTGGGCGGACTGTCGATCAGGACGAGGTCGTAGTCGGACTCGGCGCTCTGCAGGGCCCGGCGCAACCGGGTGTGGGCGGCGACGCGCCCCATCATCTGGTTTTCCGCCAGAGCGAGGCTGACGTGCGCCGGGATCAGGGACAGCCCGTGGGCCCGCCGGGGCACAGGAAGGGCTTGTCCGTCCACGGCGACGCTGTAGACGGTGTCTTCTCTGCGGACCTCACTTACCCCCAGCCATCCGGTCAGGTTGGCCTGGGGATCGAGGTCAATCAGCAGGACGCGGTGGCCCTGCTGGCTCAGCTCGTACCCCACCTCACGGGTGACACTGGTCTTTCCCGCCCCCCCCGCGTGGTTGAAGACAGTCAGCACTTTCATGGCTGTCAGGATAGCTGGCGAGGGCGTTCTTTCCGGAAAGAACTTCGCAGGCGCACCCCAGCGGGGTGCAGAAACCCTATGTGCGCGACAGAAGTTGAGGGGCCGAAAGGGTCGTCAGCCCGTCCCGATCTTCCCTCTTCCATCAGAGCAAACGTCGGCTGACACGATGCAAACCGACCTCGAGCCAGGCTCTGACGAGGTCCCTGCCGCCTTCGAGCAGCAGGTCATTGACGTCCTTGGTTGGGTCCGGCGTGGCCAGCACTGTGACGGTCCGGGCAAATGCTTCGAGCATCGCCCGAATGGGACCCTGAGCCCGCCTTCCCGCCGCGTCGTTGTCGGTGATCAGCAGGATGTCGCGGCCCGCAAGCTGCTCGGCGTTGTGTTCGTTAACTGACATCTTTCAGTTTTAGAAAAGCACGTCCAGCACGGC
>NZ_JASNGB010000090.1 GCF_030271215.1 Deinococcus rhizophilus
AGCCGACTTCTCAAGCCTCCATCTGACTTTTGACCCCTAGAGAGCGCACGAAGATGAACACCCGCGCCGCCGGGTCCTTTTTGAAGACCCGCTCCACCAGGTTCTCCGCCTGCTGCCGCTCCCGGTGGTTGATCCGCTGCGCGGGCGTGCCGCCTTGCAGAAACGTCTCGGCCTCGTAGGGGACCAGGGTGTAGCCCGCCCGCCGCACGCTGCGGACCAGCTCGGCGTAGACGGGCTCGGCCGTGTAGTATCCGCTGTCCCTGGTGACGTACCCCTGGGCGGTCGTGGACACGATCTCCGGCCGGAAGGTTTCCCCCGCGAAATAGGAAAAGCCCTCCCGCCGCAGGGCGAGCGCGAGGCGCCGGGCGAACTCGCGGCTCTGCGGGACGTGGTGCGCCTCGTTGAGGATGACGATCCGGCGTCCCCGCGAGGCCGCGACGATGGCGTCCACGGCGTCGACCAGCCGCGCCTCCTTGACGCGGCGCTCTTCTGGCTCGGAGAGTCCGGGAGATCCCGTCCCGAACGTGAAGCTCGCCAGCGCCTCCCGGTGGGCCCCTACCTCGGCCTGCACGAAGCCCAGGACCTGCCGGGCGAGGTGGGTGCCTTCATCCGTGCGGGCCGCCCGGGCTTCCGGCACGACCCGCTCCAGCAGCGCGAGGGCCCGGAGGGGCTGTCCCGCCTGCCGCACCTGTTCGGCGTTCTGTCGGGCGTCCATCCACCGCGCGTCGCGTTGCGCCGCCGTCTCGGTGATGGGTGCCGGGCGGGGGCCTGCTCCCCCGGCGAGTGATGGTGGCGGCGCTGGCGGGCGTGCGGCTGGGCCTGTCGCGCGGTCTGGCCCACCTGGGCGAGGTATACGAGCACAGCCTCTTCTTCCAGAACCTCACCGCGTTCCTGGGTCAGCGCCCCAGCGTCGTGGCACCCTCCAGCCCCCGCCCTCTACTGGCGCCTGGCCCCCATACCCTCGCCCTGGAGAACGTGAGCTTTACCTACCCTGGAGCCCAGAAGCCGGTCTTCGAGGACTTGAACCTGACTCTGCGGGCCGGGGAGACCACTGCGCTGGTGGGCGTGAACGGGGCAGGCAAGACCACCCTGGTCAAGCTGCTGACCCGCCTGTACGACCCGCAGGGGGGCCGGGTCACCCTGGACGGCGTGGACGTGCGGGAATTCGACCCGGCCGCCTACCGGGGCCAGCTGGGCGTGGTGTTGCAGGACTTCACCCGTTACCAGCTCAGTGCCCGTGAGAACGTGGCGCTGGGGCGGATCGGGGAAGCTGACGAGGAGACGAGGTTGCAAGGTGCAGCCAGGCAGGCAAGTGCCCTGGAGCTGATCGAAGGGCTACCGGAAGGCTGGAATACTCTGCTGGGGCGCCAGTTCCACGTGCGCGGGCAGGACCTGTCGGGTGGACAGTGGCAACGGGTCGCGCTGGCCCGCGCCCTGTACCGTGATGCGCCCATCCTGCTGCGGGACGAGCCGACGGCGGCGCTGGACGCGGAGACGGAAGCCGAACTGTTCGGCCGCTACCGGGACCTGACGCGGGGGCGCACGACGCTGCTGATCACCCACCGCTTCAACACCGTGCGGATGGCCGACCGCATCGTGGTGCTGGAGCATGGCCAGGTCATCGAGGACGGCACCCACGCCGAATTGCTGCGGCGGGGCGGGCGCTATGCCGAGATGTACGCCCTCCAGGCCGAGGGGTACCGCTCTGCCGAGGAACAGGCCCCGCAGATGCCTGAGGCCTTGGGCTGACCCCAGCCCAGATTGACCCCAGCCCAGATTCAGGTAGACTTCTGCCGACTGGTCAGCACTGGTCAGGAGGAGTCATGAAGGAAGCCTGGAAATTGCAGGACGCCAAGGCCCGCTTCAGTGAACTGGTAGACGCCGCGCTGGAGGAAGGACCCCAGACGGTCACCCGGCGTGGGGAGAAGACAGTCGTCGTGATTCCGTATCAGGAGTTCGTGCGCTTGACGCAGGCCGAGACCACCCTGGACGACGCCCTGGGCGGAGCATCCGAGGAACTGATCTTTGAGCGGGACCGTACACCTGTACCTGCCGTCACGCTGGAATGATGTATCTGCTCGACACCAACGTCATCAGCGAGCGCACCCGGCCCCGCCCCGACGAACGCGTCCGGGCCTGGCTCAGAGCGCACCGGGTCGGGGAGACCTACCTCAGCGTCATCACGCTGGCAGAACTGGAGCAGGGCATCCTGCGGCTGGGCGATACCCGGCGGGGGGCGGCCCTGCAGGAGTTTCTGAGCGGTGTGGAGGTGCAGTTCACGGGCCGGGTCCTGCCCATCGACCGGGCGGTGGCGCGTACCTGGGCGGGGATGACCGCGCAGGCGCTCGCGGCGGGCAAGCCCCTGGGCTACGCGGACTCGCTGATCGCGGCGACGGCGCTGACCTATGGGTTGACGGTCGTGACCCGCAATGTCGCGGACTTCGAGGCCGCACGGGTCAAGGTCGTCAATCCGTGGGAGGGCGCAGAACTGTAAGGGGGCGGTTCAGTCCGGCTGGGGCGTGGCCCCAGCTATGTAAAGGTTCTCTCCGCGCCGACTCTCGTCACCTCGTGGCCCTGAACTGGTCCCGATCAGCCTCGTTCTGCAATTCCTACGCGGCTACCGGGCCGTGTAGAGCTTGCGGCCCTGCACGTCCTTGACGGTGACCACCAGCGGCCGGGAGAAGTGGGGGCTGCGCACCGTCAGAACACCCCCCCTCTTCGCGCAACCACGCGGCATCCAGCAGCACCGTGATTCCCCGTTCATCCGGTTGGCCGAGGTTCTGCAGCCACACCACGTCCTTGACGTCCACCTCTCCGACTTCTGTCCGAAGACGAATGGCCGACAGCGTCACCAGGCCCTTGCCGGGCACCTGGGCCGACCGGTAGAAGCCGCCCCGAACATGGAACGACCCCACCATCTCCCCGGGAATATGCAGCAGGGGCTGCCCCGCCGCGTACCCCGCGATGACCGGGTCGAGCAGCGGGGCCACAGCGGCACTCATGCGCACGGTCAGGGTGCGAACCGCCTCTACCGCCCCCACTGGGGGCGCCTGACCGGGTTGCGGGAAGCGGGCAAGCAGGACCTCCACGGCCACCCCGGACCTCCCCAATCCAGCGCCGTTCAGGATCCACCTGATCCAGCAGCAGGCCCGCCAGCGCCCCCAGCTGGTACCCCTCCACCCTCAGACCAGGAGGCGTCACCCGGGTGATCTGGTCCAGCCGAACGCCCAGCGCCGCGGGGTCGCCATCCAGGCCCTGCGCCAGCAGGCGCAGGCGCGCCTCGAAGTAGGTGGCCGCGCCCCACGCCCCGTCCAGCCCTGGATCAGGGCGTCGGCGGCAGAGGTCTGCCCCAGCCGCCCCAGTGCCCGGACCACAGCGGAGGTGCTGTCGGGGGCGTTGCCGCCTTGCAGGGTCACCCGCGCTTCCTCGACCAGCCGCCGGGCCACGTCGGTCTGCCCCTGGCCTGCCAGGATTCCGCCGATCTCGGCCAGGCTCTGGACGCGGAGGGAGACGGGTAAGAGGGTCCGGGCCAGGCGGGCGGCTTCGGCGGCGTGTCCGGCGGTCGCCAGTTCACGGGCGAGGTGCCCACGCATGGTCCAGGGGAGCGGTGCGGAGGTCGCCACCTGAAACGCCCGCTCAGCGTCTCCCAGCTTGAGCAGCAGGAGGGCGCTGCGGATGCGCACGATGTCTTCGGCACGGTCTAGGGGAAGCTGCGCCAGAGCCTGACGTGCCAGTTGTGGAAAGCCCGCCTGAGAGAAGGCTTCCGTCACTGTCAGCCAGCGCCCCTGATCTTGGAGGTCCTTCAGGCTGGGGATCAGTTGCTGTGCCCGGCTCAGAGTCCCCGTGACGGCGACGGTGGGAGCGATGAGGGGAACGAGCCGCGTCCGCTCCTCGGTTGTCAGGCGTCCGTAGGCTGCCCAGGTCGCGTCCGCCACGGCGCGCACCTCCGCTTTCGGAACCGGAGCGGTCATGGCCACCTGGGTGAGGATGGCCAGAGCCTGCACGCGTTCCACCGGTGTACCCAGCGTGCCCAGCACCTGCACCGCCGTGTCACTCCCCTGCTGGTGCAAGAACGGCAGGGCCGAAACCGCCCACGTCCGCACCCGGTCTGGCCGGTCCACCAGGGCCAGGGCACGGCGGGCAGCGTCCACCGCCCCCTGCCGGGCCAGGGCGGGCATGCTCAGCATCACCGCGTCCCGGCGGGCCTGAGACGGGAGCGGGCGCAGCGCGGCCAGCCAGGTGTCGTGCTGGCCAAGTTCGGCCCGGGCCAGGTGGGGCAACTCGGGCAGCGTGGCACTCGCGGGCCAGGTCAGCACCTGGGAGGCGACCGCCCGGTGCTCGGCCAGGGTCAGGTCACGCGCTTGGGCACTGGGGAGCAGCAGGGCACCCAGCAGCAGGGCGGCGGGAAGCAGGCGCATGGCTTCAGACTGGCCGACGGGGGCTGACGAAGCGTGAGGGGCACAGAGGCGGGCCCCTGTGCTTGCCCCTTGTAGTCACGCCGAGCCCTCACACCTAGGGCGCCCTGGTTCAGTTCTCGATCTCGACGGCGAAGCTGCGGGTCACGCTCCCCCTCGCGGGGACGTCCACCCGCAGTTCCATCCGCGCCTCCCCGGTTTTTTCCACCCCGTTGATCCGGAGCGCGACCCGACTGTACACCCGCTCGGTCAGCTCCACCCGGAGGGGGCGGTCCTTGCTGTTCTCGAAGGTGTAGGTCACCTGGTACTTGCCGCTGCCCCGCTCTCCCGGCTCCAGCACCTTCACCACCCGCCCGTAACGCACCTCCGGGTCCCGGCCCAGAGTGAACTCGATCTTCTCGCCTTTTTCGGTCTCCACCAGCGTCGTCTGCCCCACCACGCGCCCCTCCTCGCGCACGGTCAGCACGCCCCCGGGCAGGGGTTGGTCGGCCGTCAGGCGGTAAGTGCGGTTCAGGGCGCCCCGGCTGCTCTGCGGAGAGAAATAGGTGTTCAGCACGACGAAGCGCTCGAAGGTGGTCAGGCGGGTCTTCAGGAAAGGCAGGGTGACGGTCCCCCCAGCGGGCAGGGTCAGCGGGCGGTCCAGGGCATAGCGGTAGAGGCCGCCGAGACTCGCGGCCGGGTTGAGGGTCGGTGGGGGTCCCGTGGAAGTGTCCGTGTCGGCCAGACCGGTGGTATAGGTCACCACTGGGGCAGGCATCGGAACGGCTGGACCCTTCGCCAGGCTCGCCTCGCCCGAGAACAGCTCGGTGGTCTGGGACGTGTAGGGCACCGTGGCCGTATTCCGGATGTCCGCCAGCGCTTCGAGGCCCGCGTTGCTCCCCGCCGCCGAGAGGATGAAGCGGGGCGACCAGGTCACCGAGCGGGTGAGGTAGCTGAACACCCCTTGGCCGGGCTGTGCCACCTCGAAGATCAGGCGCCGGGGTCCAGTGAGCGGCTCCTCGGGGGGCAAGGTGGGAAAGGCGAGCTGGTCGAGCCGCACCTGGCGGTAATCCCCTGCCGCGTCCCGGATGGTGAGGTCGGAGGCCCGCACCAGGGTGACGGGCTGGGACTGGCCGTTCTCGCGCAGCTTGACCGTCTGGCCCTCGAACCGCTTCAGCCAGCCGGGACCACGGTCCTGCACGAGCCTGGTCAGCCCCAGGCCACGCAGCTCCAGCGATCCGGGCAATAAGTCGGGCCAGACCCCTTCCGCAAGGGTGATCTCTAGGCGCTGGCCTTGGACGGTGACGCCCTCACGGACCTCGCTGAAGCCTGGATAGACCCGCAGGTCGGTGGCATGACCTGAGCCGAACAGCAGGGGCGTGAGCAGCAGTGCCCTCCGCATCAGGGCCTTCACTCCAGCCCCTGGATGCCGAGGGTGGCGCGGTACTGGCCTCGGCCAGCTTCCCCGATGAGCAGCAGGCCCACCCGTTCCTTGCCCTCCTGGGTAAAGCTCCACAGAGAGCTGGTGAGCGTTCCGACATCGGCCCGGTTGCGCATCGTCCACCCTGCTTGCCGCAGTTGCGCGGCGTAGTGGTCGAAGAGAGCTGTACGCGAGAGCGTGCTCTCGATGCCCGCGTACTGGGTCACGTTGTCGCCCCCGCCGCCCCCACCCCGGGGCGAGACCGTCGCTTCCGCCGGGGGCGTCAGTTTGGGCAGCGAGCGGACCGGGTTGAAGCGGTCGTCCTGGGAGTAGCGCAGGGCCTCCGCCAGGTTGGGGAAGCGCTGCCGGTTGAGCGCCACTTGGGTGACTCCTCTCACCACCCGGGTCTGGAAGGACAGTTGCTGATCCGGGTTCTGGCGGTAGTAGGGTCGGCCCCCGATGGGTGTGCTGGGCAGGAAGCCGCCCTCGGCCATTCCCTCGCCACCTCCAGGAAAGACCTTCCAGCCCGCCTGTGTCAGCACCCGGTCGAAGTGGGCCTGCACCTGGGGGGGCGTCAGGGCGGTGTCGAAGTAGACCGTGACTCCGGCGGGAAAGGCGGGATCGGAGGTCTCGGTGACCACGCTGCCGACCACCCGGCTCCCCTGGGGCAGGGTGAGGCCGAGGTCGGCGGGCAGTTGCCGCACCAGCACGCTGGTCTTGAGGGAGGCCGGACCCCACTGGGACGTGACCGCGCGTTCCAGCAGCTCGCGTTCCGGGGACACGGTGGGCGTCTGCGCGAGGCCGGTGGAGAGCGCGAGAGCACCGAGCAGGACCAGCATCTTGGAGGACATGCCCCAGCGTCACGGGCCGGGGCTGACGCGGCGTGAGGGTGGGGTAAAGGCCAGGGCGCCGTCCTGGGGAGGCCGAGGCGCCGTACGCTCGGTGCATGCCCCACACGGAACTGGACGTGTTGCGCCGTGCCATCCATGACTTCCTGAGCCACCCACTGGCCACAGTCCAGGTGCATCCGGACGGTCTGCCCCGGACCTGCCCCGCCCCACTTCCCCACCCGCAAGAGTTCACCCTGGTGGGCAGCGTGGAGGCCAACGTTCTGCCGCATCCGGGCCGCGGCTCGGCCTCGGTGTTCTTCGAGACCCTCCTCGCGGTGGAGGAGGCCCAGCTCCTGCTGGGTCAGGCCCTGCTCCCCCTAGGCTGGGAAGGCCATCACCACGCCTTCATTCCCCCCAGGGGCTTCGGTCAGGAGTGGGAGGAGCCAGGCCCCGCCGCCCAGGGGCTCCCGCACTTCTTCCTGCATCACGAGACCCGTTTCGTGGCCGTGCTGCGTGGGCGAAGGGAAGAGGGCCGCACTCTGCTCACCCTCTGCCTGGAGGGTGGACACGCCTACGACCATTACGTCCAGCGGGGCGACGAACCCTTCTTGCTGCTGCCACTTCTGCTTGCGCCTCCGGGGATCACGGTGCAGCTCCTCGACAACAGCGCCGGGCGGCCCGGTGAGGTGAGCCACGCGCATACGGCCGCACTGCTAGCGGGACCGGGCTCCACGCCAGGGCTGCAAGACCACTTCGCGGGCGAACTGGGCCGTCAGGGTTGGACGCTGGAGCAGCAGGCCAGCACCGACTCCCTATGGACCAGTACCTGGCAGCGGGTGACGGGGGCGCAGCGGGAGACCGGGACCCTGCTGCTGGTGCAGGTCGGACAGGAAGCGTGGAAGGGGAGTTTCGGCGTCCTTCAGCCCCCAGCGGGCCAGGAGGACCTGAATTGGGCTTCCTTTATCACCTGAGCACGGGGCTAGAACCCAGGCAGGGAGGCCGTGTTGTACCGCACGGGGGGGCGTCCGTCTCCCCAGCCGACCTCCACCCACAGCGCCGTCGCCCGCTGGACCAACGCCCGCTGTCCCTCGGTGGGCGAATCGAAGATCAGGATGGACATCCCCGTGCCCGGCACGAGTTGGCGGTTCATGCCGGTGCGCGGCTTCCAGCGCAGGACCTCCTTCCCGAAGCCGTCCCGTAGCACCAGCCAGGCCTGCCACCGCCCGACCTCCTGAAAATCCCGGATGGGTGCCCAGAGGGTCACGCTGACGGACGCGGGAAAGGTTTCCCAAGAGCTCAGCGCCCGATCGAATTCCTGGGCCGCCCGGACAATCGCGGGATATCGGGGGTCGGTCCGGGTACACGCCCCTCGCAGGGACTCGGCGGGCGGTCTGAACCACACCTGACGCTGTCCGGCCCGCTGCCTCGCAGCGTTCAATTCCGCCTCCGTTGAAGGCGTGTCCGGTGTGCGGCAGCTCTGGAGGCGCTCCGCCTGGGTGGGATACAGCAGACGTTCCGGGGAGGGCGCTGGGGCCATGCCCAGGCCACCCGCGAGAACGAGCGAGAGGAGCCACATAGGCGCACTCTGCCCGACGTTCGCCAAGCTGACGTGAGGGGGACTTCAGAAGGCCCCACCTTTCGAGGTCAGACGCCCAGGCCCGTCCTATTTCTTCTGCGAGAGAGCACTACCCGCGGCCTTCTTGGACGTCTTGCCCGTATCGCGGCTTTGGAGCACGTCCGACGCCGCCTTGGCCGCTGCGTCACTGGTGCTGCGTCCCTGCTGCACTTGAGCAAGCGCACTGCCTGCCGCCGACTTCGAGTCCTGGCTGGTCCGGCCATCTCGCAAGGTCTTGGATGCCGCCGATGCTGCTGCCTTCCCGGTCTTCTTGTCCGCCATGGTGACCTCCCAAAGAGCGCTGCTGGGTTGTGGGTGAGCCTCATTCTACGCTGGCAGGAAAGGCTTCGTCCTCAGCGGCTAGATCTGCCACCTCCCAGGCAGGTGGGCTGTCACCGCAGCAGCTCCAGCGCGGTGGACGCATCCGGAGGGTCCAGGGCCTCAGGATCGCTCTCCGTGCTGAAGTACACGCTGATCAGGGTCCAGTGCTGCGGATCGTCGTCCATCACCTGACTCCCCTCCCGCTGGCCCGGCACAGAGGGCTGGACGGCATAGACCGGCACCCAGCGGTTCAGGGGCAGGGCCCGCTCCGTTGGAGGCAGGGACGCGGTCGCCCCATACGCCGAGGGAAGGTCCAGGCAACTGCTGGAGGACATTCCCCCAACTCGGACCACCAGGCGGCGCTGGGTGCCCGTGCAGCCGTCCTGAAGCAGGCCCACCGTGACGGGCAGTCGACCGTCCTTCGTCGTCTCTTCCAGTAGGCCCTGCATGCCCTGGGACAGGGCGTAGGTCCGCGCACCCCGGGGCGGCGTGAGTTCCAGGGTCGTGACCGTCCCCAGCACCCCAGCGAGTTCCTCACCCGTCGGCGCCCGCGTGGTGACAGAGGCTTCCCGACACCCGGCGAGCAGCAAGAGGGCCACCAACAGAAGGGAGCGCACCAAGCCAGCATGCCACTCGGCGGTCCCGAAGCGGGGAGGATTTGCGCACACACCAGCTGGCCGCCCTATCCTGGCCAGACCCCCGGAGGTCCAGATGCGCCCCATCCTGCTGCTGGCTTTCACGGCCCTCCTCACCGCTTGCCGTCCCGAGGAGCCTGCTCCTGAGACGACGGTCCCCACCACGGTCACAGAGGCCGAGCTGCTGGCCGCCGTCGACTGTACGCCCCATCCCCTCCCGAACATCCGATCCGCGGCGCTGGGCGTGGCTGGGACGCTCACTGGACGCGTCTCGCCCACGTACCCCGTCGGTCAAGCGGTTTCGCTGGCGGCCCGGGTCCCTCTGGCGCCACCAGAGTTCCCCGGGCCGGGCTTCCGGTGGCCGGACGCTGGGCGCATCGTGGCGCCGGGCTGGGTGAAGGTCCGGCTCCCCCCTGCCCCGGACCTCACCGGGAGTGAATGGGTGCCCCCCTGGACTGGGTGCGGGAGTTGAGCAACTTTGAGCCCTGCGCCATGGACACACTCCAGCTGCCTTCCGGCCAGGAGGAGGTGCGCCTCACCCGGGTGGAGGTTATGACGCGGAATCCCGAGGTGAACGCGCCGCCTCCTGGCCTGGGGGATGCCTTGCACGGTCCTTCCGACCTGCGTCTGGCGACCTCACCGGTCGAGGCGTTCGTGAACGTCTGGCCCTATGCCGTGAAGGAAACCAAAGAGGTCAGTGACCGGACCGGATTCCTGCTCCACGCCGATGGAGACGTGTGGCTGCGCGGCGAGCGGCGCTGCGTCTTCCCCTACGTGACGCGGCTGGAGGAGGCCGAGCAATACAACTTGTTCGTGAACCTGAAGCTGCGCCCCGGCTGGAACGTGGTCCGGGTCCGGCTGGGCGGCGGTGTGCCGCGCAGCCAGCTCAAGGTCACCGAACTGGTCGTGACG
The DNA here is from genome assembly GCF_030271215.1 of Deinococcus rhizophilus. Lineage (GTDB taxonomy): Bacteria > Deinococcota > Deinococci > Deinococcales > Deinococcaceae > Deinococcus > Deinococcus rhizophilus. The sequence goes on from NZ_JASNGB010000090.1 coordinate 10,128, forward strand.
GGGGGAGCGGCGAGCTTCTCCTTCCAGCCGGATGGACAGCCCTGATGACGGCACTGCCCAGATGGTTCTGGGCGGTGGCCCTGATCCTGGTCACGCTGGGGGCCCTAGCCTGGACCGGATGGCCACGGCCGCCGGTCTCTCCGGGGGTCCTAGCGCCGTTGACCTCGGTAATCCAGGTGGACGGCTTTCCGTCGCCCCACCGGGCGCGAGTCCACCTCGAGCGCCGGGTACCGCCCCAGGACGCTCTGGTCCTGAGCCTTCAGCTCACGAACACGGGCCGGGCCTCTACCGCGTTCGTCGTGGGCGTGTGCGATTTCCGATACGCCGTCGTCCGGGTCAGGACCCGGGAGGTGGTCTGGCAGACCGACCCAGAACTGGGTTGCCTGCTGGCTGGCCTGGGCCATGAGGTTCCCCCCGGACAGACGAGGGCAGTGGCGGGGACCGTGCTGCCCCTCGGGCGCCCATACAGTCCATCCTTGCCCGGCGGGCCTTACGTGGCCTTCGCGTCTCCGTCCACACCTGGAGGCGTGATCGTCGCTGAACCCCTGACCTTTCAAGTGACCCGGCGGGGGGAGGTGATCCTTCCGTGACTGCGTGGCCAGTGGCTCAGGCCCCCACAGACCAGGATTGCGCCTCCGCCCGGCCGCTTCGTGTGACAGGCTGGCACATGCACCCTGTTCGCGTGGAGACCGTGGACCTCGCCACCCTGACCCACACCCTCGACCACGGACAGGGCCAGGCGCCCGACACTTACCCCCTGCTGTGGGCCGAACGGACGCCCCTCGGCCTGCACCTCGCCCGGGCCTTCGTGGACCATCCCCGCATCCACTTCATGGAGCGGCACATCCTGCCCGAGCTGGGCCTGCTGGTCAACCGCTTCACCGGCAGCGGTTGGGTGGCGCACAACCAGTTCTACGTGGACGTGGCGGCCATCACGCCCGGTGAGACCCGGTGGGTCACGCGGGACCTGTATCTGGACGTGTCGGTTCACCAGGACGGAAGGCCGATGGTGCTGGACACCGACGAGTATCTCGCCGCTGTACAAGAAGGCCTGCTGGACGCACAGGAGGCAGCCCAGGCGCTAAGTACCTTGCACTGCCTGGTTAACGGTCTGCTGGCGACAGGTGATCTGGAGGCGTGGCTGGCCCAGGAGGGGATTTACTTGCCCTGGCGGGGGGATATGCGGACCGAAGTGAAAGTCGGGCCCCTCCAATGACGATTACCCGGTGGAGCCACCTACGCGCCGCGGTCACGGCCTTGGTGCCGGAGATAGACGCGACCTTTCGGGGTCCCGCGAGCGAGGCGCAGCTTCAGGCGGCCGAACGCGAGTTCGGCTTTCCATTGCCCGAGATCCTGCGCGAGGTCTACCGCGACACCGATGGTCAGCCCTGGGGCGTGCTGACAGGCTGTCTCATCGGAATGCGGCTCCTGCCGCTTGAGGAGAGCCTGACCGTCGTGCGCGGCGTGCGTGACTTCTATAGCGAGATGCCCGAGTTCGCGGGGGACATCGTGAGTGGGTCGTTGCCGCCGGACGCCGTGCAGGGTGTCGGAAGCCACCCGCGCTGGTGGCCCTTTGCCATGGACGGCGGCGGGGGAACGCTCTGCGTGGACTTCGCGCCCGGTCCCGCGGGCCGGATGGGGCAGGTAATGGGCTCCGGGGACGGTCGGCTGAACACTGTGGTGGTGGCCTGGACGGTGGCAGGATTCTTTGGCTGGTATGGGGAGCAGCTTCAGGCGAATGTTGTCGTGAACCGCCTTCCCTCGGGAGAACCCCATCTGGAACTCCGGCATCCGCAGCGGCCCTTCTTTCTGGACTCGTTGCCGCACTTGGTCAAGGCCGGAGAGCTCCCCAGAGCCTGAATGGACAGCAAGCCAGCCGCAGGAGGTGAGCTGGGCTGGCCCCAAAGTTTGGACGGTTTCGAGTAGAGGCTCGGCT
>NZ_JASNGB010000091.1 GCF_030271215.1 Deinococcus rhizophilus
GCCGGGGGAGAGGCGGGCGCCGGGGCGGGCGAGCCGCGCAGGGCGTGGGCGTAGGCCTCGAGCAGCCGGGGGGCCTGGTGGTCCCAGGCGAGGGCGCGGCGCATCCGCTCCTGACCCACCCGCCCCATCTCGGCGCGGCGGGCGGGATCGGCCAGCAGGGTCAGCAGGTGAGTCACGAACTCCTCCTCGTTCCGGGCGGGCGTAGACGGCAGCCTCCCCGGCGGAAGCGCGGCCCTCGCGCAGGTCGAACTGCACGGTGGCCTTGCCCAGCGCCATGTACTCCAGCACCTTGTTCATGGTGCAGACGTCGCTGTAGGGCGTCCTGGGATCGGGCGCCACACACAGGTCGCACTCACTCAAACGTTCGATCAGCTCCTGCTGGTCGGTCAGCATCCCGGTGAACTCCACGTAGGGGTCCAGCCCCAGTGCCCAGCAGCCCGCCCGCAGCGCTCCCTCGCTGGGGCCGCCGCCGATGATCATGAAGCGGATGTCGGTGCGGCCCCGCGCCACCACCCGCCCCATGATGCCCAGCAGGTGGTCGAGGCCGTCTTGCGACCCCAGCACCCCCACGTAGCCCACCAGGTAGCGGGCGCCCGCGCGGTAGCGTTCACCGCCGGGCGTGGGCGCGAACTGGTCCAGGCGCGGGCCGCTGCGGACCACGAACACGTCCTCCGGCCGCTTGCGCCCGCGCCGCAACGCCAGGCCCCGCACCGACTCGTTGGTGGCGATCACCACGTCCGAGAGCGCGTAGGTCAGGCGCTCGGCCAGCCGCACCGCGTGGTAGGGAAGGTCGCGGCGCCCGAACTTGGCCTCGTACATCTCGGGGGTGGCGTCGTGCTGGTCGAAGATCAGCCGGGCGCCGCAGAGCAGCTTGAAGGGCAGCGCCACCAGAAAGAGCAGGTCGGGCGGGTTGCAGACGTGCACGACGTCGAAGCCGCGCTCCCGGCGCACCCGCCACGCCAGCCGCGTCTCGTGGCGCAGCGCGGCGAGGTACTCGCGCACGAAGGTCAGGCGGCCTTCCCCCTCGGGCGGGAGGGGGTGGCGGTAGATGGCGACGCCGTCGCGCACCTCATAGGCCGCCTCGTGCCCCCGGCCCGCCGGACAGATCACCGAGACCTGATAGCCCGCTTGCTGGAGGGTGGTCGCCTCCATCCAGACCCGGCGGTCGACCGGCACCGGCAGATTTTCCACGACGATCAGCACCCGCTGACCGGGGGCGACAGGTGCGTTCATAGAACCTCCAGGGTGGTGCGCAGGGTCAGCGGCAGGGGGGCCAGGACGCCCGCCCGCAGCGACGGGCTGGGCACCCTGACCCCATAGAGGGGCGAGTACCAGCCCAGCGGCGGGTCCTCCTCCCCCCGGCCCAGGTGCCCCCGCCCAAGGTGCGGGGTGCAGCGGGGGTCGAAGGTCAGGCGCAGGGCGCCGCCGGGCCACCCGGCCCGCCAGACGTGGGCCGATTCCTCGCGCAGTTCGCAGTGGGGGTGGAAGTGGAAGTGCAGATTCGCCCCGTGCTCTCCCCCGCCCTCCAACACGTCGGTCAGGTCGAGCCTCCGCCCACGCAGCTCGAAGGTGCGGCGGTGCGTGACCCGGCCCGGCAGCCGCAGGTACCCGTCGTGCGAGGCGACCAGCCGCCCGCCGTCCGCGCGGGGCTCCCAGGCGTGGACCTGGGTGCGGGCTTTGTGGGACCACAGGAAGCCCCCCGCCTGCACCGACTGGTCCTGCCCGCCGAGTTCCAGCGTGTTGTGCGCGGCGGTCGAGCGGAAATGCCCCCGCCAGGCCGGGTCGACGAGGTAGAGGTAGGTGCCCGGATCGACCAGCACGGGCTGCCCCCCCACGCTCAGGGTGAAGGCGAGCGCGTCGGCGTGGCCGTGCCCGGCCAGCGAGAGGTAGCCCAGCGGCCCGGCGTCGGCCAGGACCAGCACCTCCTCCGGCGTGCCGCGCCGGTGGGCCAGCGAGTACAGCCCGGCGTCGGTGAAGGCGAAACTGCCCTCCTCCCGGCGGGGCGTCGGGGTGTGGTGCGGTGCCTCAGGCGGCACGAGCAGGTGGGCCATCAGCCGCCCCCCCTGCGGCCCCGGCACGGCGGCGCCCAGGAAGGTGCGCCCCACCCGCAGCAGCCAGTCCTCGCGCCGGGCAGAGCGGGCCTGAAGCTGCACGGCCAGGCCCTCGTCGCTGTCGCCGTAGCGCGGGCGGTTCCCCCCGGCGTCCAGCAGCAGGGCCAGCGCCTCGATCGCCGATCTGAGCCGTCCGTGGTACGCGTCCGGGAAGGGGTCCCCGTGCCCGGCCCCCAGCAGGGCGGGCAGCAGCAGCAGCTCGGTGGCGAACAGGTGGTAGTCGAAGCCCATCTCCCGGTTCACGCCGCTGTCGAAGAATTGCAGCGCCGCTTCCCGCTCCAGCGCGGTCCGGGCCTCCCGGCGCCAGCCTTCCGATTCCGGGAACAGCGGCAAGGTCACGCTCGCCACGTACTGCCCGGCGAGTTCGCCCAGCCGGTGGTTGTTCGCCGACGAGCCCAGCGAGGCGTAGCGGGACAGGAAGGTCTGGTGCCCGTACACCGCCCCCCAGAAGGCGGACTCCGGCCCGAACACCTCCTCCCAGACGGAGTGACCGCGCAGCAGGTGGAAGCACCATGCCCACGAGATCAGGCGCACGCCCAGTTCCAGCCCACTCGTCCAGTTCAGGCCGCGCAGGGGGGGTTGTACCCTATCCAGTGGGTGATCTGGCGGGCGGCGGCGCGGGCGTAGCGGTCCTCGCCGGTCAGGGCGTAGGCCAGCGCGAGCACGGTGGTGTGGTGGTGGCGGCTCTTTTCCCAGATGTACTTGTAGTCCCCGACCAGTGCGGCGTCGCGGTAGTCCATGTCCGGTCCGAAGGCGCCGGGGTCGCTGCGCACGCCGGTCGAGCACAGCGGTCACCCCCCGGTATCCCCTGCATGACGGTTGCTCAGCCCTGCCGGGCCCGCACTTCTTCTGTCTCCTCCGGCGGCGGCCCAGTACATTAGGGTCATGCCCATTCCCGGCTCCCGGCTCCGCCCTCCCGTCCCGTGAGGTGCTCCCTATGAAGGCAGTCATATTCGCCGGAGGCTTAGGCACGCGCATCAGCGAGGAAAGCACCGTTCGCCCCAAACCGATGATCGAGATCGGCGGGCGGCCGATCCTGTGGCACATCATGAAGATCTACGCCGCCCACGGGATCACCGATTTCGTGGTGCTGTGCGGCTACAAGCAGTACATGATCAAGGAGTACTTCTCCAACTACTACCTGCACATGTCGGACGTGACCTTCGACCTGCGGACGAACACGACCAGCATCCACTGTGCGCACGCCGAGCCCTGGTGCGTGACCCTGGTCGACACCGGCGAGGAGACCATGACGGGCGGGCGGCTCAAACGTGCCGCGCGGTATCTGGAGGGGGGCACCTTCTGCCTGACCTACGGGGACGGGGTGGGCAACGTGGACATTGGCGCGGCCATCGACCTGCACCGCCGCGACGGGCGGCTGGCGACCATGACGGTGGTGCAGCCCCCCGGACGGTTCGGGGCGGTGGCGCTGGAGGAGGGCTACGGGGTGCGCAGTTTTCAGGAAAAGCCCAACGGGGACGGCGCCTGGATCAACGGGGGCTTTTTCGTGCTGGAGCCGGGGGTGCTGGACTACATCGGGGGGGACGACACGACCTGGGAGGCCGAGCCGCTGCGCCACCTCGCGCGCGACGGGCAGCTCTCGGCCTACCGCCACGGCGGCTTCTGGCAGCCGATGGACACCCTGCGCGACAAGCACGTGCTGGAGGAGATGTGGCGCGGGCACCAGGCCCCCTGGAAGGTGTGGTGAGCCCCATGCGCTACGACTACGCGGTCGTCGGCGGCGGCATCGTGGGGCTGGCGACCGCGCACGCGCTCTCGGAGCGGCATCCGGGGGCGGCCATCCTGCTGCTGGAAAAGGAGGACGGCCCCGCGCGGCACCAGACCGGGCGCAACTCCGGCGTGATCCATTCGGGCATCTACTACGCCCCCGGAAGCCTGAAGGCGAGGCTGTGCGCGGCGGGCGTGCGGTCCATGATTCAGTTTTGCCAGGAACACGGTGTCCGGTACGAGCAGTGCGGCAAGGTGATCGTGGCGACCGAGCCCGCTGAGCTGCCCCTGCTGGAGCGCCTGCACGGGCGCGGGCTTCAGAACGGCCTGAGGGTGCAGCGGCTCTCCGGCGAGGAGGTCCGCGAGTACGAACCCCACGTGCAGGCGCTGGCGGGGCTGCGGGTGCCCTCCACCGGGATCGTGAACTACCGCCACGTCAGCGCGGTGCTGACCATGCTGGCCCGCTCGCGCGGCACCGACGTGCGCTTCGGGACGCGGGTCACGCGCTTGCGGCCCACCGCGCAGGGCTACGACATCGGCACGACCGCCGGGGACTTCGCGGCGCGGGTGCTGGTGAACTGCGCGGGGCTGCACAGCGACCGGGTGGCGCGGCTGGCGGGCACCGATCCGCAGAGCCGCATCGTGCCCTTCCGGGGCGAGTACTACGAGCTGCGGGAAGACCGGCGGCATCTGGTGCGCGGCCTGATCTACCCGGTGCCCAACCCCGACTTCCCCTTCCTGGGGGTGCATTTCACCCGCATGATCGACGGCTCGGTCCACGCGGGGCCGAACGCGGTGCTGGCCTTGCGGCGCGAGGGCTACCGCAAGTCCGACGTGAACCTGCGCGACCTGCGCGAGGTGCTGGCCGACCCCGGCTTCCGGGCGCTGGCCCGGCGCCACCTGCGCGAGGGCGCTCAGGAGATGCTGCGGTCGTGGTCCAGGCCCCTGTTTGTCCGCAGCCTCCAGCGCCTGATTCCGGAGGTGCGGGCGGAGGACCTGGTGCCCTGCGCGGCCGGGGTGCGGGCGCAGGCCCTGACCCCCGACGGGCGGCTGGTGGACGACTTTCTGCTGGTGGACGGCCCGAACGCCCTGCACGTCTGCAACGCCCCCTCCCCGGCGGCCACCTCCAGCCTGGAGATCGGGCGGGCCGTCGCCGCGCGGGTCCCGGCCGCGTCCCGGCCCGTCCTGATCGCCCCCCACCGTCAAGGAGTGTCCGCATGAAGGTTCTGATGACCGGCACCGAGGGCTACCTGGGCTCCATCGTCGCCCCCGCTGCCCTGCGAGCGGGCCTGGAGGTCATGGCCGTCGATACCGGCTACTTCCGGGGCGGCTGGCTGTACCACGGCACCGACCGCACCGCGCCGACCGGGTTCAAGGACATCCGGCAGATGACGCCGGACGACTTCGCGGGGGTGGACGCCGTCGTTCACCTCGCGGAGCTGTCCAACGATCCGCTGGGGCAACTGCTGCCCACCATCACCTACGAGATCAACCACAAAGGCTCGGTGCGGCTGGCGCGGCTTGCCAGGGAGGCGGGGGTGCGGCGCTTCGTGTACATGTCCTCATGCAGCGTGTACGGGGTGGCCTCGGCGGACCACGTGGACGAGACCTCGCCGGTCAACCCGCAGACCGCCTACGCGGAGTGCAAGGTGCTCGTCGAGCGCGACCTGCGGGCGATGGCGGACGACTCGTTCTCGCCCACCTTCCTGCGCAACGCGACCGCTTTCGGGGCGTCCCCCCGGATGCGCTTCGACATCGTGCTGAACAACCTCGCGGGGCTGGCCTGGACCACCGGGGAGATCCGCATGACCTCCGACGGCACCCCCTGGCGCCCGCTGGTGCATGCCAACGACATCGCGCGGGCGATCCTCTGCACGCTGGAGGCCCCCCAGGAGGCCATCCACAACCAGACCTTCAACGTGGGCAGCACCGAGCAGAACTACCGGGTACGCGACATCGCGGAGGTCGTGGCGGCGGCCTTTCCGGGCTGCGGGCTGAGCTTCGGGGACAGCGGCGGGGACAACCGCAGCTACCGGGTGTCCTTCGAGAAGATCGCCCAGGAGCTGCCCGGCTTCCGCTGCGAGTGGGACGCGGCGCGGGGAGCGGCGCAGCTCGCGGCCCTGTTCGCCCGCATCGGGCTGACGCGCGAGGAGTTCGAGTCGCGCGGCTACACCCGGCTCAAGCAACTGGAGTACCTGCTCGCCACCGGGCAGATCGACCACGACTTCTTCTGGACCGACCCCTTCGCCGCGCCCGCGCCGCAGGGTCAGGTCGCCCGCGAGGGGAGCCTGACATGATCTTCACCGAGACGAGGCTGAGCGGCGCCTTCATCATCGACCCCGAGCCCCGGGGGGACGAGCGCGGCCTGTTCGCCCGGACCTTCTGCCAGCACGAGTTCGCCGCGCACGGCCTGAAGGTGGAGGTGGCGCAGACCAACCTCAGCTTCAACCACCGGGCCGGGACCCTGCGCGGGCTGCACTTCCAGCGCCCGCCCGCCGCCGAGACCAAGCTGGTGCGCTGCACCCGGGGGGCCATCGTCGACGTGATCGTGGACCTGCGGCCGGGCTCGCCCACCTACCTGGGGCACGTCGCGGTGGAACTCTCGGAGGACAACCGCCGNGGGGGGCCATCGTCGACGTGATCGTGGACCTGCGGCCGGGCTCGCCCACCTACCTGGGGCACGTCGCGGTGGAACTCTCGGAGGACAACCGCCGCGCCCTGTACGTGCCCGAACTGTTCGCGCACGGCTACCAGACGCTGACCGACGGGGCCGAGGTGACCTACCAGGTGGGCGAGTTCTACACCCCCGGCGCCGAGGGCGGCCTGCGCCACGATGACCCCCGTCTGGGCATCAGCTGGCCGCTGCCGGTGAGCGTGATCTCGGGGAAAGACGCGGGCTGGCCGCTGCTGACGACCGAGGAGGTCCTGACATGATCATCGTGGACCGGGCCCTGCGGGCGCGGGAGGAGGAGGGCAACCCCATCCGGGTCGGCATGATCGGCGCGGGCTTCATGGGCCGGGGGGTCGCCAACCAGATCGTGAACTCGGTGCCGGGGATGCGGCTGGTGGCGGTCGCCAACCGCACCCTGGAGAACGCCCGCCGCGCCTATGGGGAGGCCGGGGTGGAGGAGGTGCGCGAGGTGACCACCCTGGCCGCCCTGGAGGATGCCATCCACACTGGCCGCCCGGCGATCACCGAGGACGCGCTGCTGCTGTGCCGCGCCGCCGGGATCGACTGCCTGATCGAGGTGACCGGGGACGTGGAATTCGGCGCGGGGGTCACCGTCGAGGCCATCGCCCACGGCAAGCACATGGTCACCATGAACGCGGAACTCGACGCGACGGTGGGGCCACTTCTGAGGCAGATGGCCGACCGGGCGGGCGTGATCCTGACCGCCGCCGACGGGGACCAGCCCGGCGTGGAGATGAACCTCTACCGCTATGTCCGCAGCCTGGGCCTGACGCCGCTGCTGTGCGGCAACATCAAGGGGTTGCAGGACCCCTACCGCACGCCGACCACCCAGCGGGCCTTCGCCGAGCGCTGGGGCCAGAACCCCCACATGGTCACCAGCTTCGCGGACGGCACCAAGATCTCCTTCGAGCAGGCCATCGTCGCCAACGGCACCGGGATGCGGGTGGCCCAGCGCGGCATGCGCGGCCTGGAGTTCAGCGGGCACGTGGACGAATTGCGCCACCTCTACGACGCCGACGAACTGCGCCGCCTGGGAGGGATCGTGGACTACGTGGTGGGCGCCCAGCCCGGCCCCGGCGTCTTCGTGTACGCCACCCACGACGACCCCCGGCAGCGGCACTACCTCAACCTCTACAAGCTGGGGGAGGGGCCGCTGTACAGCTTCTACACGCCGTACCACCTGTGTCACTTCGAGGTGCCGCTCTCGGTCGCCCGCGCGGTGCTGTTCGGGGACGCGGTGCTGCAGCCGCTGGGCGGCCCGGTCGTGGACGTGGTCGCCACCGCCAAGCGCGACCTGACGGCCGGGGAGACGATCGACGGGCTGGGCGGCTACCTGACCTACGGCCAGTGCGAGAACGCGGACGTGGTGGCGGCGGAGCGGCTGCTCCCGATGGGGCTGGCCGAGGGCTGCCGCCTGCGCCGGGCGGTGCCCAGGGACGCGGTGCTGACCTACGACGACGTGGAGTTGCCGGGGGGCCGCCTCGCCGTGCGCCTGCGGGCCGAGCAAGACCGCCTCTTCGCCCCCGCGCCCGCCCTACGCTGAGCCCGGCTGACCCGCGCCACTGCCCCCCGGCTGCCCCCAGCTGCTTTCACCGACGGCGTCAGGTCGCCCGCCCCTGTTCTCAGCACCTCAGAGGAGGAACGGCCATGCAATCCACACCGCAGGCTGAAGGTCTGATCACAGCTGCTTCCCGTTCGCACCCGCTGCCCACTCCGGACCAGCAGCTGACGCTGCAGCTGAACGGACGGCGGTTGGTCCGGACGCTGCTGGGCACTGCGGCAGTGCTGATCGTGGTGGGGTTTCTGGGTGAATTCAGCACGCGGTTTCTGCCGGACTTCTTCGGACGGGACCTGCTCGCCTCGCTGACCTATCTGGGCGGCGAGACCAACCTCCCGGCGACCTTCTCCGCGCTGCTGCTGCTGGGCGCGGCGGCCCTGCTGGGGACCATCGCCCGCATCAAGTGGGCACTCCAGGACTCCCAGCGCCGGGTCTGGACCGGCCTGGCCTTCCTCTTCGGTGTTCTCGCGCTGGACGAGGCCGCCGGCCTTCACGAGCGCCTGATCGTTCCTGTGCAGAAGGTGATCAAGACCGACGGCGTGCTGCATTACGCCTGGGTGGTGCCTTACGGCGCCCTGACCATTCTGGTCCTGCTGGCCTGCCTGCGCTTCCTGCGCCACCTGCCCGCACGGACCCGTGCCGGAATGCTGCTGGCGGGCGTTCTCTACGTGGGGGGTGCGTTCGGTTTCGAGCTGATCGAGGGGTATGTCAAGACCCTGTACGGACGGCACACCTTCCTGATGGAAGGGCTGATCACCGTCAAGGAATCCCTGGAGATGTTCGGGGTCATCCTGCTGATCGCCACGCTGTTCGCCTACATCCGGGAGTATCTGCCCGGCCTGCGGGTCCAGGTCGGCCTCAACACGGAGGCTCCGCGCGCCTGACCCGGCCGTGCCCAGCTGGGCCGGACGGGCGGGGGAATGTGACGTCCTGGCACGGGGCACCCGCCCACCCTGCGGCAACGGGTCGAGGAGGGAGAGCGCGGTCGACCCGTCTCCCCCACCCTGGTCACGGTGGGCAGTCCACTCGCCGCTCTCAGCTGTGGCCCAGTGCGGGCGGCCCACCGAGCTACAGCGAGCGTTCTTTACGAAAAGAACTTTCCCGACGACAGCGGACAACTGCGCTGCTGGACGCGGACCGCTGGCTCTCCCGGTGCGGCGGAATCTGGCCGGAGACGGCCCGCGACCCGGCTCAGTTGCGGGTGAAGGTCAGGGTGGTCTCCCCCGCCCGCAGGGTCAGCCCCGTCGCCGTGACCGTCAGCGTGGGCCGGGAGGCCAGCAGCGCGGGCAGGTTGACAGGCGCGGACGGCCCGGGGCAGGCCCGCAGGGTGCTGACCGGCTCGCCCGTCAGGACCAGGGTCGCGCCTTCCAGCCGGTAGGGCGCCCCGTACTGGTTGCAGCCGTCGCTGCCGCCCAGGCGACCCTCCCCGAATGCCAGGGTGACGGGCTGGGACGCGGCCACCGGGCGGCCCCCCACCGCCGCGAGGGTGTAGGCCTGTCCCAGCAGGGTGGCCGGGGTCGGGGCTGCATTTGCCGGGCCGCTCCCCACACGGCGGAAGACCAGCGTCCGGCCACTGGCAGCCGTCAGCGTGAGGGTCTGGCCCTGCACGCTGGCCCGCAGGCTGGATTCACCCAGGAAGCGCAGGAAGGCCGATTCCTGGGCGTTGACCGCAGGCGCACAGGCCCTCCGGGTGGTCGCGAGCGGGCCGAAGGTGACCCGGCCCGCCTGCGCCTGCACGCTTCCGGTCAGGCGGTTGCAGCCCGCCGAGCCGCTGACCTGATTCCCGGCGAAGGTCAGGGAGGGGACATTCTCTGCCAGGGGACGCAGGGCGGTGCCGCCCGCAAGCTGCCAGCTGCCGTTCAGGGACACGGTGGCCTCCGGTGGGGTGGTGGCCGCGCCGCCCGCGCGGAAGGTCAGGCGGTCACGCGGCCCGGCGAAGAGGGTCAGGGTCTGGCCGCTGAGCTGGTAGCCCGTCACCTGCCCCATCAGGTTCAGAAAGCGCGTCTCTCCCGCGCCCACGGCAGCGGCGCAGGCCCGGCGGGTGGTCGCCAGCGGCCCGAAGCGCAGCACGTCCGCCCGGCTCGCGTAGGCCCCCCGGTAGGTGTTGCATCCGGCCGAGCCGCTCGCGGTGCGCCCGTCGAGGCGCAGGGTGGGCCGCCCGGCGCCCACCGGGGCGAACGTGCGCCCGTCCTGCTGGGTCAGGACCAGGGTCCAGGTGATGCCGCTCAGGGCCGGGGCCTGTGCAGCAGCGGGCTGGGCGGCGGCAGACTGGGCAGAGGCGGACTGGTGGGCTCCCGCAAGGGCAAGGGTCGTCAGGGTGGTCAGGGCTGCAAGGGTCCACATTCCCCCGTTGTAAGGCGCGGGCCTGACAGCAGGCTGAGGGTCGCCTGACGCGGCGTTGGCCCAGGCCCCTCCCGCCTCCCGGACCCAGGGGAGGCGGGAGGGGGCGCCCAGAGCGGCCAGCCGCCCAGCCGGACCCAGCGGCCCGCGCCCCACCCGGCGCGTGGTTGAGAAGGGTTCTCAGAGTCGGCGGAGTGCGCCCGGAGGCCGTCTGCGGCCCCCCCTCTCCTGCAGGGCTGTGCCCGTCCCAACCGCTACAAGCAGCCCATGCGGGTCGCCCGCAACGGGGAACTCGGAACTCGCGGAGCTGCGGAGCAAAGACCTCGTGTTCTCCGGCCAGATGAGGAGGCTGGACCGACCTGGCAGACAGACTCTCAGGAGGTTGCCGCTGGGCCCGGGTCCGGGCAGGGGCGCTCCCCGTGCTCCTCCCCGACCTGCTCCACCGCGGCCCGGAAGGTGTCCCAGGGCAGCAGGGCACACCGGGTCCGGGCGTGCAGCCGCGCCACGCCCTGAAGGGCCACGAGGTCGCCCAGGGCCGGGTCGGGGTCGGCGCCGCGCAGCATGGCCCCGAACGCCCCGGCGAGGGCGAGGCCGCCTTCCACCCGGCGGCCCCGGAGCGCCACGGTCATCAGCGAGGCGGTGCCCTGGGACACGGCGCAGCCCGAGCCGGTGAAGGCCACGTCCGCGATCACGCCGCCCTCGATCCGCAGTTGCAGGGACAGGCGGTCCCCGCACGAGGCGTTCAGGCCCGCCTGGGTCACGGTCGGGGCGGCCAGCGTGCCGTGGTGACGGGGGCGGCACGAGTGATCGAGAATCACCGCTCGGTACAGTTCTTCAGCCCTGTTCATCTCAGCCTCCGGGGCCCCAGGCTAACCCGCCCGGCCTCTCCCCCACCAGAGCTGGGGCGGGGGTCCGGGCGACTCCACTGAAGGGGCGGCCTGCACGCCCGGACCCCCGACCGCACGCCGTCATCCGGGCAGGTATCCGGAGGGAGTGCCGGACCCCGCGCCTCTGCTGTAATGCGGCGCGATGACCCTGCCCGCCGCCGCCCCGTCCCGCCGCCCGCTGCTCGCGCTGCTGGCCTTTCTCGCCTTTGTCAGCCTGGGGCTGCCCGACGGGCTGCTGGGCGTGTCGTGGCCCTCCATGCGCGGGACGTTCGGGGTACCGCTGGACGCGCTGGGGCTGCTCGCGGCGGTGCAGACGGCGGGGTACCTCACCTCCAGTTTTCTGAGCGGTCGCCTGCTGCGGGTCATGCCCATCGGGACGGTGCTCGCACTCTCGACGCTGGCCGCTGCCGCCGCGCTGCTGGGCTTTGCCCTCACGCCGGGGTGGCCGCTGCTGCTGGCGTTCGGCTTCGTGGCGGGGCTGGGCGGGGGCGCGGTGGACGCGGGGCTCAACGCCTACGGCGCGAGACATTTCAGCGCCCGCACCCTGAACTGGCTGCACGCTTTTTTCGGACTGGGCACCACCCTGGGGCCGCTGATCGTGACGGCGGTGCTGGGGTCGGGGAATGTCTGGCGCTGGAGCTACGTGATCGTGGGGTGCGCCCAGCTCGGGCTGGCGCTGACCTTTTTCCTGACCCGGCGGCGCTGGGCCGGGCATGCGGCGCCGGGAGGCGAGGCCGCCGCGCCC
>NZ_JASNGB010000092.1 GCF_030271215.1 Deinococcus rhizophilus
GCCCGCGCTGCCGCCCCCGCCCCCGGCGTCGCCCTTCGGCGCGGGGCGGGAATCGGTCGCGTAAAAGCCGCTGCCCCGGAAGGCGATGCCCGGCGCGACCAGCACCCGCTTGATCGCCGCGCCCGTCTCCGGGTGGGTGGTCAGCGGCTCGTCGCGCATGCTCTGCTTGATCTCGTAGGTCTCGCCAGTTTCGATGTTCTTGTAGACGTAGGTGGGCATGTGGGTCCTCTCCGGGCGCTCACTGTAGCAAGGCCACCTGAGAGCGACCGTGAAACCGTTTCGTCAGGATGGACGGGCAGGCGGGCGGGGGCTTTCAGCGCGGGCGGTGGCAGGCTGAAACGCCCCCTGTCACGCTTGGTCCATGACCCGGATTCAACAGGAGGAGGTGCGCGTGGCCGACGCTGCCGTCGCCCGCGCCCTGCGGCAGGACCACGGCTTTCTGGGGCACTTCCTGTCGCCGCGCTCGCCCAGCGAGGTGGCCCCGGCGCTGGGCATGGCCCCCAACCTCGTGCACCACCACGCCCGCAAACTGGCCGACCTCGGGCTGCTGTTCGAGGCGCGGCGGGAGGGCGGCAGGGTCTACTACCAGCTCGCGGCGCGGGAGTTCCGGGTGCCCTCGGACCTGCTGCCCCCCGGCGACAGCGAGGGCAACGGCACGGCGGACCTGCGCGAATTGTCGCAGGGGTTTTTGCGGGCCTATGGGCGGTCGTGGAGCCGGATGCACGCGGGCGAGGAGGACATCTTCGGCTTCGGAGACGCCGAGCGCCCGGCCCGCCCCGCGCCCATGCCCTCCGGCCCACCCGCCGAGCCCTGCCCCACTCACCTCGACGCGCTGACGCTGCGGCTCTCGCCCGAACGGTACGCGCGGCTTGTGCGGGCGATGACGGCCCTGCTGGACGAGGCCGCCGCCGAGGGCCTCCGCGAGGGTGGGTCTCCCTGCACGGTCGCCCTGCTCGCGTTTCAAGGGGTGCCCGGAGAGGGAGAGGCGGGAGTCTTTCAGGGCCTCTCGCGGCGGACCAATTCCTTTCTGGGAGCGCCGGAACAGTCTGACCCTCAGGTCGGGTGATTCCCCAGCCACGTCAGCACGTCCCCCGCGTTTCGGTCCGGCGGAAAGACCGGATAGAACACCCATTCGATCACCCCGTCCCGCACGATCAATGTCACGCGCCGCAGCAGCGTCTCCCCGCCCGCTGCGAAGGTCGGGAGCCTCAGCGCCCGCGTGAGGTCGCCCGCCGCGTCCGACAGCAAGGGGAAGGGCAGATGGAGCCTCCCGGCGGCCTCCCGCTGATAGGCCGTGGCCTGCACGCTCAGGCCGAACACCCGTGCCCCCGCCGCCCGCAGCTCGGCGTGATGGTCCCGGAACCCGCACGACCGCGGCGTGCAGCCCCGCGCTCCGGGGATCAGGTCCCAGTCGTCCGGCATGGGCTGATCGGGGTGGGCCGTCTTGGGATACGCGTAGATCACGGTCCGGCCCGGCAACGCGGCCAGGTCGTGCGGTCGCCCGTCCGTGCCGGGCAGCGCCAGCGCGGGCCAGGGCTGGCCGGTCAGGTGGTCATACGCCCCGTCGTCTATCGGTGCGGGAAGGTTGGGAGGCAGGGTGTGAGCGTCGGTCATCCCCCCAGCCTACCCGCATGCAAAACCGCCCCCAGCTTCAATGCCAGGGGCGGCGGTTGCGAGGGAAGCCTTACGCCCCGACCAGCGCCCGCTCCAGCCCGAACACCGCGCGGTCGTCCACGGCCAGCGGCTCGTTGCCGGCCTTGATGGTCGCGGCGAGCGCCTTGGTCTCGGGGAAGAGCTTGGTGAAGTAGAAGCGGGCCGTCTGCACCTTGCCCAGATAGAAGCCGTCCCGGTCCTGCCCAGCACGGATCTTCTCGTGGGCGATCTTCGCCATCCGCGCCCACAGGTAGCCGTACACAACGTGCCCGAAGTAGCGCAGGTAATCCACAGCGGCGGCGTTGACCTCGTCGGCACCCTCGGGACCGGCCATCGCCTTCTGGCCGATCACCAT
Source organism: Deinococcus rhizophilus (assembly GCF_030271215.1). Taxonomy (GTDB): domain Bacteria; phylum Deinococcota; class Deinococci; order Deinococcales; family Deinococcaceae; genus Deinococcus; species Deinococcus rhizophilus. The sequence goes on from NZ_JASNGB010000092.1 coordinate 2,009, forward strand.
CGTCAGGCTGCCGAGTTGCCCGGCGGCCTTGCCCAACTGGTCGAGGTAGGGGGCGAGGTCCTCGTCGTCCGCGTTGTCCTCCACGAACTCTTGCAGCGTCCCGGCGAGCTTCTGGAGCTTCTTGCCGCCGTCCATCAGCACCTTGCGGCCCAGCAGGTCGAGGGCCTGAATGCCGTTGGTGCCCTCGTAGATCTGGCCGATGCGGGCGTCGCGCACGAACTGGTCCAGCCCCCACTCGCGGATGTACCCGTGCCCGCCCAGCACCTGCTGCGAGAGCACCGCCGTGGTAAAGCCGTTGTCGGTCATGAACGCCTTGGCGACCGGGGTCAGCAGCGCCACGAGGTCGGCGGCCTCCTTGCGCTGCGCCTCGTCAGGGTGGTGGTGCTCGAGGTCGATGCTCAGCGCCAGCCACATCGCCATCGCGCGGCCCGCCTCGGTGTACGCCTTGCCGGTCAGCAGCATGCGGCGTACGTCGGGGTGCACGATGATCGGGTCGGCAGGCTCGTCCGCGTTCACGCGCGGCTCGTGGCGCATCTGGATGCGGTCCCCCGCGTACGCCAGCGCGTTCTGGTACGCGACCTCGCCCAGCCCGAGGCCCTGCAGACCGGTCCCCAGGCGGGCGGCGTTCATCATGATGAACATGTGGTTCATGCCCTTGTTGATCTCGCCGACGAGGTAGCCCTTCGCGCCGTCGAAGTTCAGCACGGCGGTCGCGTTGCCGTGGATACCCATCTTGTGCTCAAGGGACCCGCAGACCACGCCGTTGCGCTCGCCCACGGAGCCGTCCGCGTTGGGCACGAACTTGGGCACCAGGAAGAGGCTGATCCCCTTGGTTCCCTGCGGGCTGCCCTCCAGCCGCGCCAGGACGAGGTGCACGATGTTGTCCGCGAGGTCATGCTCGCCCGCGCTGATAAAGATCTTGGTCCCGGTGACCGCGTAGCTGCCGTCGCCGTTGCTCACGGCCCTGGTGCGGATCATCCCGAGGTCGGTGCCCGCGTGCGGCTCGGTGAGGCACATCGTGCCCGTCCACTCGCCGGAGACGATCTTGGGGAGATACAGGTCCTTGAGCTCGTCGCTGCCCACCGCGTGCAGGGCCGAGTACGCGCCGTGCGACAGGCCGGGGTACATGCTCCAGGCGACGTTCGCGGAGGTCATCATCTCGACAAGCACGTTGCTCACGAGGTGCGGCATGCCCTGGCCGCCGTAGTTGGGGTCGGCGTCCAGCGCGGTCCAGCCTGCCTCGCGGTACTTCCGGTAGGCCTCCTTGAAGCCGGTGGGCGTGGTGACCGAGCCGTCTTCATGGCGGGTGCAGCCCTCCTCGTCGCCCACGCGGTTCAGGGGCGCGAGTTCGGTCTCGACGAAGCGGGCGGCCTCCTCCAGCACCTGGTTGAGCAGGTCGGCGTCGGCGGTGTCGTTTGCCTGGTAAAACGGCACGCCCGCCAGCGCCTGGGGCGCTTGCAGCAGCTCGTGCATCAGGAACTTGATGTCGCGCAGGGGAGCTTTGTACTGGGGCATGGGGGTTTCCTCCTGGGGGAGCGGTCTTCCTCTCCGGGACGACGCGCAGACTTGTTGATTGTACCGAGTCTAAGAGGCCGGGGCACGAAAGTCACGTGGGGTGGCTCACGGTCGGGCGCCTGCGGGACCCCAGCATTTGCGGGTATCCTGACGAGACTATGAATTACCCGAGCCTGGTCTGGCACCTCAAGCGAACGGAACTGTTCGCTGACCTGGAGCTGGCCGAGCTGGAGCGGGTGGCGGCGACGACTCCCTGCCGCGACTACCATCCCGGCGAGGTGATCTACCGCATGGACGACCCCGCCGACGCGCTGTATTTCGTGCGCAGCGGGCTGGTCAAGATCAGCAAGCTGTTTCCCAGCGGCAAGGAAGCGATCCTGGGGGTGGTCGGCCAGCACGACGCCTTCGGGGAACTGCTGCTGGAGCCCGGAGAACGCCGCCCCACCCAGGCCGAGGCCATCGAGCCCACCAGCCTGATCGTGCTGCCCCGGCACGAGCTGCAAAGCCTGCTCGCGCAGCGCCCCGACCTCGCCATGAAACTGATCCGGCTGATGGCCGCGCGGCTGTTCGAGGCCCGGGCCTGGACCGCCGCCGTGAGTGCCTACAGCGCTCCCGAACGGGTCGCCAGCCTGCTTTTCCGCCTTGCCCGCGAGTTCGGGCGGCCGCACCCGCAGGGGGTGGAACTCGCGCTCAAGCTCAGCCAGGAAGACCTCGCCCGGATGGTCGGCGCCACCCGCGAGACGGTGAGTCACTCGCTGGGCAAGCTCAAGCAGGCTGGGGCCATCACCCGCGCCCGCACGCCCATCGTGGTGCGGCTGGACGTGCTGGGGTCGATGCTCGCGGAACCCGAGTAGGCCCCCGCCTCCGGTTCTACTGGGGAGCCGGTGAACGCCGCCCCCGCACCTGCCGCGCGTGATGGTCGGCCCACAGGGCGCGGGCGGCGAGGGTCCGGTGCGGTGACCATGCCGCCGCGACCGCGTGGGGGTCGGTCCCGGGGGCGAGGCGCGCCAGCCCCTGCCGCAGGATCAGGTCGCCGTGGCTGAACACGTCCGGCCGCGCCAGCCCGAACATCAGGAACATCTCGGCGGTCCAGCGCCCGATGCCGGGCAACGGCGTCAGCGCCGCGACCACGGCCTCGTCAGGCAGCGTGCTCAGATGCGCGAAATCCACCCGGCTGTCCAGGGCAGCGGCTGCGAGGGCCTGCACGGTGCGGACCTTCGCCCAGGAGAGGCCCAGCGCCCGCAGGCGGTCGGGTGCAGCGGCTTCCAGTGTCCCCGGCGTGACCTCGCCCAGCGCGGCCCCCACCCGCCCCGCGATGCGGCCCGCTGCGGCCACCGAGAGCTGTTGCCCGATCACGCTGCGGACCAGTGTGCCGAACGGGTCCGGCGTGGGCGTCAGCGGCGCGAGCGGCCCCAGTGTGACGATCACGCCCCCCAGCACCGGGTCGCGGGACAGGAAGGCGCGGCCCCCGGGGTGGTCGGGAAGGGGGCCGGATGGGGGCAGGACGGGCAGCATGGGCCGGAGCAGAGCACATCCGTCGGGGGGTAACCGTAAAGAAAGGGGGCCGGGCTGACCCTCGTACCTGACGGCAGGGGAGGCTAGCGTGGAGGCCATGAAGCGAGTCTTTCCCGTTTTGCTGGCTGCCCTGCTGATCTCCCCGGCCCTGGCCCAGGGCATCCGCATCGTGCGGCCGGGCACCCCGCCCCCGGCCACGACGCCCTCCACTGCTCCTGACCTCAGTGATGTGCCCGCCGGGTGGCGCGTCGTCGCGGGCCGCGTATCTGCGCCTTCCACCGTGCGCCTGCCCGCCGGAAGCATCGTCACCGTCGCCATTCAGGACGTGACGGGGGGACGCACCCCCTCCACCCTGCTGGAGGTGAGCTTCCCGACCACCAAGCTGTCCACCCCCTACCAGCTTCAGTACAACCCGGTGCGGATCAGCCCGCGCCGTGAGTACGTGGTCACCGCCCGCGTGAACGACGCGCGGGGCCGCCTGCTCTACCGCTCGGCCGCCCGTCAGGAGCTGCCCGAAGGCCGCGCCGCCACGCTGAACCTGCGCGTCACGGCCCGCTGAACGTCAGGAGCCGAATCTCAGGAGCCGAATGTCAGGAGAGAGCCGCCGGGTAAGCGTTCCCGGCGGCCTCCTTTTGGATTGTCCCCTGCGGGGGTATCAGGCCCCGGTCTGCTGCTCGCGCCGCCGCTTCAGGAACCACGCGACCGCCGCGACCACCACCACGGCGAGCACGATCTTGGACACCGGGCTGATGTACTGCTCGACCCGGTCGTAGTTCTCGCCCAGCACGTAGCCTGCCGTGGCGAGCGCCGTGGCCCACAGCCCCGAGCCGATGGCGCTGTAAATCAGGAACTTGGGCATGGGCATCTCGCTCATGCCCGCAGGCAGGCTCAGCAGGCTGCGGATGCCGGGGACCATCCGGCCGAACAGCACCGCCTTGGTGCCGTGCTTGTCGAACCAGTCGTCGGCCTTGCGGATGTCCTTGCCGCTGAGGGTCAGCCACTTGCCGTATTTGTCGGCCCAGGCCACCAGCCGCTCCTCGCCGAAGGCCCGCCCGATGTAGTACAGCGGCAGGGTGCCCAGGACGCTGCCCAGCACGCCCATCAGGATCACGATGGGCAGGCTCATCTCGCCCCGCGCCGCCGCGAAGCCCGCCGAGGGCATGATCAGCTCGCTGGGAATCGGGGGAAAGAGGTTTTCCAGAATCATCAGCAGCAGGATGCCCAGGTATCCCATGCTGTCCATCAAGCCCTGCACCCAGTCCGCCATTGCCTCAGCGTAACGGGTCGGGTGGGGGCCGAACGTCCACCGAAAGTTGAGCGTGCGCCGCTCTGCGGGGGAGCCCGCCTAGACTGCCCCCATGTCCCGGCTGCCCCGCGCGCTCCTCTTCGACTTCGACGGCACCATCCTCGACACCGAGACGCCCGAGTTCACCCACTGGCAGGCCCTGTACGGCGAGCACGGGCTGGAACTGAGCCTGGAGGAGTGGCAGCGCGGCATCGGCACCTGGGACGCCTTCGACCCCTGGGCGGGGCTGCCCGGCCACGTGCAGGCCGACCGCGAGCGGGTCCACGCCGGGCTGCGGGAGCGCATCCACACGGCCCTGGCCGAACAGGAGTTGCGCCCCGGCGTGCGCGGGGTGCTGGAGGAAGCCCGGCGGCGCGGCCTGCGGCTGGCCCTGGCGACGAGCAGCGACCGTGCCTGGGTCACCCGCTGGCTCTCGGCCCACGGCCTGCTGGACCTCTTCGAGACCCTCGCCACCCGCGACGACGTGCGCCGGGTCAAACCCGATCCCGAGCTGTACGTTCTGGCGGCTGAACGTCTGGGCCTCGCTGCGGCCGACTGCCTCGCCGTGGAGGACAGCCTCAACGGGGGCCTCGCTGCCGTCGCCGCTGGCTGCCGCCTCGTCGTGGTGCCCAACGACGTGACCCGCACCCAGCCCTTTCCCCTGGAGTGGCCCCGGCTGGAGGAGGGGTACGTGGGCGGGCTGGACGGCCTCCTTGATGTGGCGCTGAGGGCCGATCGCTGAAAGCTGACCGCTCCTACACGTCCGGGTAGATTTTCAACTCCGTCACGTGCGCCCGGTCGGGCCGCGTCAGCGCGTGGGCCACGCTCTTGGCGAGGCCGCGCGGGTCGATGGTCTCCTCCCACTCGAAGCCCGCCTCGCGGTTTTCCGGGGTGTCGACCGCCCCCATCGGGTACAGGACGCAGCCGCGCACGCCCCGCGCCTTGAGTTCGTCGTGCAGGCTCAGGACGTAGGCGGCGACGGCGGCCTTGCTCGCGGTGTACAGCGCCGCCTTGGGGCCGCTGAGCCGCGCCGCCTGCCCCGCGCTCACGCCCATGATCAGCCCGTCTTTCTGCCGCAGCATGTGGGGCAGCACGCCCTGCACGGCGTGAAAGAGGGTCAGCATGTTGGTGTCGAACAGCTCGCGCAGGTCGTCGGTGGTGGCCTTCTGCACGTCCTGGGCGGTGTAGGCCCCGACCGTGTGAACCAGGGCGTCCACCTTGACCTTGCGCAGCGCGTCCACGCTGGCCGGGTCGCGCAGGTCGAGGTCGAGGACCTCGGTGGCGGGGAAACGGTCAGCGGCGCGTTCCAGGGGCTCGCCGCGCCCGACCAGCACAAGCTGGGCGCCCGCGTCCTCCAGTTCCTGGGCGACGGCGGTGGCGAGTGCGCCGCCTGCCCCCGTGAGCATGATCGTCGAGGAGCTGAGGTTCGCCATGCCCACAGACTACCGGGGCCGGGGCTTGAGCCGACCTTAAGACGGCTCACCCAGGGCGGCCGCCCGCACCCCCGCCCACTCCCCGACCCCCAGCACGAACGGCTCGCGCTGAAGCCCCGTGGTGACCTGCGGCCCCTCCGGGGAGAGGAACACGTTCACCTCGCTGCGGATGCCGAAGCCGCGCTCGCGGGGATAGGTGCCCGGCTCCACCGTGACGGCCAGCCCCGGCGTCAGCGTCCGGGTGTCACGCGTCTCGTAGTCGTCGAGGTTGGCCCCCGCGCCGTGCAGGCTCACGCCGAGGTCGTGCCCGGTGCGGTGCAGGAAGTGCGGCCCCCAATGGGTCCCCATCGCGTCCCGCGCGGCCCGGTCGAGTTCCCAGCCCTGCAAGCGGCCCCAGCCTTCCCCCGCGTACCGCTCGTGCAGGAGGGTCAGCGCCGCGTCCCGTGCCCCCCGCACCGCCTCCCACGCCGCGCGGTACTCGGCGGGAGGCTCGCCCGCGTACCCCACCCAGGTCACGTCCGCGAAGGGACGGCCCTCCTCCTGCGCCCACAGGTCGATCAGGACGCACTCGCCGGGGCGCAGCGTGGCGTTCTTCTCGCCCTCCGGCTGGTAGTGGGGGTCGGCGGCGTTCGCCCCGAAGCTCACGTTAACGGGGTGGCCGCTCGTCATCCCGGCGTCCGCGATGGCCCGCTCGATGACGGCCTGCACGTCGAGCTCGGTCACGGCTTCCCCGGTCCGCAGCCGCTCGTGAATCAGGCGGAAGGCGTCGTCCTTGGCCCCCATCAGCACGTCGGCGGCGCGGCGGTGGGCGGCCAGATCCTCCTCGGACCACACCAGGAAAGCTTGCAGCAGGTCCGCCGAACTCAGCACGTCCGCCGCGCCCGCCGCCCGCACCCGCTCCAGCGTGCCCGCGTCCACCCGGCCCACGTAGGGCACCGCCCCCAGGGGGCTGTATTCCATCGCCACCCGCCGCCCGGCGACGACCTCGCGCAGCCGGGCGTCCAGCTCCGCGTGCGAGCCGAAGGGACGGCGCTCCACGTCCCACCCCGCCGAGAGGCCCGCCCACGTCCCGCCCTCGATGTGGTTGTGTAGCAGCACCGCCCCCCCCCCTCGCGGCACCCACACGAAAAAGCGCCGGGTGAGGTGCGCCTCCGCCGGGAAGCCCAGCACCCGCCGGGCGTGGGGGTTAAGGCCCTGGAAGTCGTACAGCAACCAGCCGTCCAGGTCGGTGGCCTGCAACGCCGAGCGCATGCGGTCGAGGGGGGAGGAGGTCATGGGGGAAGGATAGCCCTCAGCCTCCCTTGCTCAGCTCCCCGCGCAGCGCCGCGAGTTCCCCCCGCAAGGCCCTCAACTCGCGGTGCAGGGCCTCGTTGTTGACCTCGTCCTCCTCCGGCTCGCGCTCCTGATCGTCGCCCACGAAAAAACTCGCCAGCGTCGCCGTGATGTACCCGAACACCGAGAAGCCGTACAGCGCCAGCGCGAAGGTCAGGACCCGGCCTTCGCCCGTGAGCGGCCAGTACTCCGAGCCCAGGCTGGTGAGCAGCATGCCCACCCAGTACAGCCACTCGCCGTAGCCTCCCGGCGCTCCGGGTTGCCCCGCCTCGAAGGAGGCCATCCCCGCCGCCCCCGCCAGCGCCACCAGCCCGGTCGCCCCCAGCACGAACCCCAGCCCCCGGCGCCGCAGGGTGCGCCCCAGGGTCCGCAGCCCCCGGTTCAGGCTGGTGAGCACCCGCAGCAGGTTGGTGCCCCGCGTCAGCCGCAGGGCCCGCAGCGCCCGCAGCCCCCGGAAGGCCCGCAGAATCCGCAGGGCCGGGAGCAGCAGGCTCAGCGCGGTCAGCCAGTTGCGCCGCAGGTACACGCCCTTGTCGGGCGCGAGCGTGAACGACAGCAGAAAGTCGAGGATGAACAGCCCCCAGATCACGTTGCTCAGCGTCTGGAGGATCGGCGGCAGCCCCTGCACGAGGTCCAGCACCAGCAGCCCCAGCCACACGAAGCTCAGCACCGTCATCGGGCGGTCGAGCAGTTTGTCCAGCGTTTCCAGCGTCGTCAGCCGGACCTGCCGCAGCGCGTCATTCGTCGGGGTCGGGGGAGGGGCAGTCATGGCCTTCAGGGTAGGCGGGGCTTCTCCTCATCGGGTACGGTTGCCCCGGCCTGCCTTCCCTAGACTCCAAACATGGCCTTTCCCGATATTCAGAGCTTCATGCGGCTGCTCGAGGAACGTGGCGAACTCGTGCGCGTCTCTGTCCCGGTCAGCCGCGAACTGGAAATCACCGAGATCGCCGACCGACTCGTCAAATCGGGCGGCCCGGCGGTCCTCTTCGAGCAGGTGGTCGGAAGCGACTTTCCCCTCGTCATCGGCCTGATGGGCACCCGCGAGCGCACGGCGCTGGCTCTCGGCGTCTCCGACCTCGACGACCTCGCGGTCAAGATCCGGCACCTGATCGACCTCAAGGGGGCGGGTGGCCTCGGCGGGCTGCTGGGCAACGTGGGCAAGCTGAGGGACGCGATGAACCTCCCGCCCCGCCGGGTGCGGTCTGGCCCCGCCCAGGAGGTGGTCTGGCGCGGCGACGAGGTGGACCTGGGCAGGCTCCCCATCCTGAAGTGCTGGCCGCTGGACGGTGGCCCCTTCGTGACCCTGCCCCTCGTCATCACCAGGGACCCCGAGACCGGCGAACGCAACATGGGCATGTACCGCATGCAGGTCATGGGCCGGAACGTCACCGGAATGCACTGGCAGCGCCACAAGACGGGCACCAAGCATCTGGAAAAGGCCAGGCGGCTGGGGCAACGGCTGGAAGTCGCGGTGGCCCTCGGCGGTGACCCCGCCCTGATCTACGCGGCCACGGCGCCGTTGCCCCCCGTTCCCGGTCTCGACGAGTTCGCGGTCGCGGGTTACCTGCGTGGTCAGCGCTACCCGGTCATGAAGGGCGTCACCGTGGACCTCGACGTGCCCGCCAACGCCGAGTTCATCCTCGAAGGCTACGTGGACCCGCAGGAGGACTGGGTGATGGAGGGGCCGTTCGGGGACCACACCGGGTTCTACACGCTGCCCGACCTCTACCCCCGCTTCCACGTCACGGCGGTGACCATGCGCCGTCAGCCCGTCTATCCCGCGACCATCGTGGGCCGCCCACCGATGGAGGACGCCTATCTGATCGAGGCGTCCGAGCGCCTCTTTCTCCCCGCCGCGCAGCTGATCCTCCCGGAGATCGTGGACTACCACATGCCCCCGGCGGGCGTGGCGCACAACCTCGTGTTCGTCTCCATCAAGAAGAGTTACCCCGGCCAGGCGTACAAGGTCGCCAACGGGCTGTTCGGCCTGGGTCAGATGATGTTCGCCAAGGTGATCGTCGTCGTGGACGAGGACGTGACCGTGAACGACTTCGCGGCGGTGTGGCGCGAGGTTGTGGAAAAGGCGGTGCCGGGCCGCGACACCCTCACCACGCGCGGCCCCACCGACGTGCTCGACCACTCCAGCCGGGGCTGGGGCTACGGCGGCAAGCTCGTGATCGACGCGACCACCAAACTGCCTGAAGAAGTCGGCAGCGCTCTGAGCAGTCGCGAGGAGCAGGGGCACGACCAGGCAGGGGAGAGCCTGTTTACGCCCAGCCCGGTCACTGGTCTCCCTCGCTTCGGCGGTGTCCTCGCCCAGCGCCAGACCCCCGACGGCTACTGGTACGTCGCTCTCGACAAGACCCGGCCCGGTCAGGCCCGCGAGCTGGCCGAAGCGTTCGCCGTCCACCCGGCAGCGCGGGGAATGCGTCACCTCCTGATTGGAGACGCGCAAACCGACGTGGCGAACGAACAGGACGTGTGGTGGACCATCCTCAACAACATCGACCCCGAACGCGACGTGTGGACCCTGCCCACCGTGGGCGGCGGCCTGCTGGCCTGGGACGGTGCCCGCAAACTCCCCGAGGAAGGCTTCGTCCGTGAGTGGCCCTCCAAGATCGAGATGACCCCCGAGATTCAGGGCAGGGTCGAGGCCCGCTGGCACCTGTACGGCCTGCCGGAAAAGTGGCGCTGAGCGCGGGGGCTCGGGGCTGTTCCATGTCGGTGCAGGTGGGGTGTTGACAGATCGGGCGGGGGAGCATATAGTTCCCTTCGCCCGATCAAAAGGGCGAGCGCAAGAAAGCCTTTCGGGCCTCTGCGCGGGACGCATGACAAGCTGGTGCAAGTGACGATGACAGGACCTTCCGACAGGAGGGTGTACGCGGACGTCCCCCCGGATG
>NZ_JASNGB010000093.1 GCF_030271215.1 Deinococcus rhizophilus
GGCTTCGTCCGCTCAAACGTTCCTTTTGCCATGATCATGTCCTCCTGAAAGGGGGTGTTTCTGGAACAAGCCAGCCTGAACAGCATACCGGCCGGAGCCCGGGTCATGTCACCCGGAGGGCGTAAGGAAAGGCGGCCCGCTTGGTTAAGCAGGCCGCGTTCCCGGCTGGAGCTCTTGGTCGGGATTGAACCGACGACCTCTCCCTTACCAAGGGAGTGCTCTACCACTGAGCTACAAGAGCGGAAGGAAAAAAAGCGGGAAACGAGACTCGAACTCGCGACTTTCAGCTTGGGAAGCTGACGCTCTACCAACTGAGCTATTCCCGCGTGTGGTGGGCAGGGGCGGATTCGAACCGCCGTACACTTTCGTGAACAGATTTACAGTCTGTCGCCTTTAACCACTCGGCCACCTACCCGTCCTGCTCGTCCCGGCCCGGATTGTCACGGCGAGGGCCGTGTGGAGCCACCCAGGAGAATCGAACTCCCAACCTTCCGATTACAAGTCGGGTGCTCTACCAGTTGAGCTAGGGTGGCACCGTTCCTAAACCTGAGGGCTGAATTCCCCGCCCTGGGTGCGAAAGTTTCGCGCTTGCCGCGCTGACTTCCGGCTGTGAATAGTAGCACCGGTTCCCAAAGGTGTCAACACGCCCGCGCTGCGCCGTAGCCGGGGGGGATTTGCCCCTCCCGGCCACGCTTTTCCGATGAAGCTGGGCTGGAGTCGAGCTGCAGGTCCGCCCCCGGCGCACCTCCGCCATATCGCGCATTTGTCGCCAGGCCCATCGGCGTAGACTGACGGTTCTCCGGCCCATCCGGGTGGCCGAATTTGCCCGCCCTCCTGCGCTTTTTCGTTCCTTTTCCCCTCACGAGGTATCCCTCCCTTGGACAGTTTGCGAACCCTCTGGCCCTATCTACGGCTGCACCGCCGCCAGTACCTCATCGGCCTGGTGGCCGTGGTGATCGCCAACAGCGTGAACCTGCTGCCGTGGTACTTCATTCGCCTGACCATTGACGGGGTGACCGGTCAGACCGATGCGGACGCGGCGACGGCAGGCATCACCGCCTCGCAGGTGGGGCTCTATGCCCTGGGCATCGTGGCGGCTTCCGCGACGGCGGGCCTGTTTATGCTGATCATGCGGCGGATGATCGTGATCGCCTCGCGGCAGACCGAGTACGAGGTTCGGCGCGACATCTTTCATCACCTCCAGGGTCTCGACAAGCCGTACTACGACCGCGCCCGCACCGGCGACCTGATGAACCGCCTGACTGGGGACCTCGGGGCCGTGCGCGAGATGCTGGGCTTCGGGGCGTGGCAGATCGTCAACATCGTGTCGGGCTTCGCGACGGCCTTTGCGGTGATGTTCAGCCTGAGCTGGCAACTGACGCTGATCGTGCTGGCGCTGCTGCCCATCATCGTGGGGCTGCTGACCTACATGGCGCGGCAGATCAATCGGCGGCACACGCACGTGCAGGAGCAAAACAGCCTGATCGCCGCCAAGGCGCAGGAGAACTTCAGCGGGGCGCGGGTGGTCAAGGGCTACGCCACCGAGGACCGTGAGATCGGGGACTACCGCGCGATGAACCTCGAGCTGCTGCGGCGCAACATCTCGCTGATCAAGGTGGACGGGCCGTTGCGGTCCGTGATGAACCTGCTGCTGGGCCTCGCCTTCGGGGTGATCCTGCTCGTCGGCGGGCGGCTGATCCTGAACGGGGACGGCACCTTCACCATCGGGATGTTCACCCAGTTCGTGGGGACGCTGGAGCGTCTCGCCTTCCCGATGCTCATGGTGGGGTGGATCACCGGGATCACCCAGCGCGGTCTGTCGTCGTGGCTGCGCCTGCGCGAGCTGTTCGACGCCCGCGCCCTGGTGCGCGATGAGCGCGGGCGGGCCAATCCCGGCATCCAGACCCTGCGCGGCGACGTGGAGTTTGACGGCGTGACCGTCCGCTACGGCGAGCGCACCGTGCTGGAGGACGTGAGCCTGAGTGTCCCGGCGGGCACGTTCCTGGGGGTCACCGGGCCGACCGGGAGCGGCAAGACGGTGCTGGGGCAACTGCTGACGCGCTCGATGGACCCGACCTCGGGAGTGGTGCGGGTGGACGGGCACGACGTGCGGACCATCCCGCTGCGCACCCTGCGCGACCACATCAGCGTGGTGCCGCAGGAGCCCTTCCTGTTCAGCGACTCCATCGCCAACAACATCGGCTTCGGGCTGGGCAACCGCGACCTGCCGGAGGTGCCCACCGGGGTCAGCGTGGTGGGCGCTCCGCCTCTGCCCGACATTCCCCAGAATCCCGACATGGACCGGGTGCGCAATGCGGCGCGTCTGGCGGGCCTCGCCGGGGACGTGGAGGACTTTCCGCAGGGCTACGACACGGTGCTGGGCGAGCGCGGCGTGACCCTCTCGGGCGGGCAACGGCAGCGCACGGCGATCGCGCGGGCCATCGTGCGCGACCCGGCGATCCTGATTCTCGACGACAGCCTTTCGGCGGTGGACACCGAGACCGAGCGGCGTATCCTCGACGGGCTGCGCGAGGTGGCGCGGGGCCGCACCGTGATCCTGATCGGGCACCGCATCAGCACCCTGCGCCACGCCGACCAGATCGTCGTGCTGGACGGCGGGCGGCTGATCGAGCAGGGCACCCACGACGACCTCGTGGCCGCCGGGGGCCACTACGCCGAGATCGAACGCCTCCAGCGCCTCGCGTCCGACCTCGATGCCGACGACGAGCCCATTCGTGACGCGGAAGTCGCCGCCGACGCACTCGAACACCAGCCCATGCCCCAGGAGGCCGTGAAGTGACCGCAGGTGCTCCCCTTCCGCCCGAGCCCAACAAGGCGGCCTTCGACGCCCACCTCACCCGGCGCATCTTCCGCTACCTCAGGCCGTACCTGGCGCTGGTGGTGGGCGCGGTGCTGCTCTCGCTGGCCTTTTCAGGCATCCAGCCGCTGTTCGGCCTGATTCAGCGCTACGCCATCGACAATGCGCTGACGCCCTTCGTCAATGGGGTGACCACCGACCGCGAGCCGCTGCTGCGGACGCTGACGACCGCCGCGCTGACCTACATGGGCCTGAAGGTGCTGGAGTTCGCGGTGCAGTACGGCTCGATCATCACCATCGGGTATCTGGGGCAGAACGTGCTGCGCGATATCCGGGCCGACGTGTTCACCAAGATCCAGCGGCTGCATCTGGCCTTTTTCGACCAGAACCCGGTGGGCCGCCTGATCACCCGCGTGACGAGCGACGTGGACGCGATCAACCAGTTCCTGACGGGCGGGCTGGTCAGCCTGATCCAGAGTGCGTTCCTGATCGTGGCCTACGCGGTCATCATGCTGAGCGTGGACTGGCGGCTGGGGCTGGTGAGCTTCAGCGTGCTGCCGTTCATGTACTTCGCCAGCAACTACTTCCGGGGGCACCTGCGCGACTCCTTCCGCAACAACCGCTTTCAGCAGGCGGTGGTGAACTCCAAGCTCAACGAGAACATCACCGGGATGACCACCGTGCAGCTGTTCGGGCGCGAGCGGCGCATGGCGCTGGACTTCGACCACGCCAACCGGGCGCTCTTGACCGCCAACGAGAACTCGGTGAAGTGGTTCTCGCTGTTCATGCCGGTGATGGCCGTGCTGGGCCAGATCGGGATCGCGCTGGTGCTGTACTTCGCGGCCTCACGGCTGCTGGGGCAGGACGCCGCCGCCGTGACGGGCGTGACGGTGGGCACGCTGGTGGCCTTTATCGGCTGGACGACCAATCTCTTCCAGCCTATCCAGGACCTCGCGGACGTGTTCAACAACCTGCAAGCGGCGATGGCGAGCAGCGAGCGCATCTTCGAGGTGCTCGACACCGAGGAAAAGATCACCGACAAGCCCGGCGCGGCGACGCTCGACCCTTTCGAGGGCCGGGTGACCTTCGACGGCGTGTGGTTCGCCTATGACCAGGACGTGACGGCGGACACGCCCGACAGCGACGACCGCTGGATTTTGCGCGGCATCGACCTCGACATCCGGCCCGGCGAGAGTGTGGCCCTCGTCGGCGCGACCGGGGCGGGCAAGACGAGCGTGACGGCGCTGGTCAGCCGCTTCTACGACGTGCAGCGCGGGGCGGTGCGGGTGGACGGCCACGACGTGCGCGACCTCCAGCAGCACGACCTGCGGCGGCACGTGGGTGTGGTCCTCCAGGACGTGTTTCTCTTCGCCGGGACCATCGAGAGCAACCTGACCCTGAACAACCCCGGGATCTCGCACGAGCGGGTGGTGGAGGCGTGCAAGTACGTGGGCGTCCACGACTACATCGTCTCGCTGCCCGACGGCTACCAGACCGAGGTGCGCGAGCGCGGCGCGACCCTCTCCACCGGGCAGAAGCAACTGCTGGCCTTCGCCCGCGCCCTGATCCAGAACCCCGACATCCTGCTCGTTCTCGACGAGGCGACCTCCAACGTGGACACCGAGACCGAGCTGCGGATCCAGGCCGCGCTGCTGAAGGTGATGCAGGGCCGGACCTCCATCATCATCGCCCACCGCCTGAGCACCATCGAGCACTGCGACCGCATCGTGGTGATGCGTAGGGGGCTGATCGTGGAGCAGGGGAGCCACCGGGCGCTGCTGGACAGGGGCGGGTACTACGCCCGGCTGCACCGCCTGCAATACGCTCAGGGGGACGCGGCGGACTAGAGCATTTGCCATAAGAATGCGGTGGGTTTCCGCATTCGATGGCCGAGCGGACTTGCAAAGCTGCGCAGCAGAGCGAGCGAATTGAAGAAGAGCTTTGGGCATTCGGGGAGGCACCTGGGGCGCCCTTCCCCGGGGGCCGTAATTCTGCCCAATGCTCTAGAAACGCCGGTCGGAGAGGCTTCCCTGACCCGAACAGAGTGAGCAACCGGGAAGGAAACGGGCGGAGTGGAGTGGACGGCACACTCTCTGTTGCGTCCACGGAACGGAGTCCCGCGATCAGGCAGAGGGGCCGGGCGGTGGGGGAGACCTCGCCGCCCACTCTCTTTGCCCTGACCTCCCGCTGACACGCCGGTGACGCCGCCCTGACGTGTGGACCGCACCCTGGAGCCATGAAGAAGACCTTGCTCCTGGGGCTCGCCCTGGTCACGACCGCCACCGCCTCGCAGGCCGCCGCGCAGACGATCACCGGGGCGGGGGCATCCTTTCCCTACCCGCTCTACTCCAAGATGTTCGCGGAGTACCGCAAGAGCACGGGCGTCAGCGTGAATTACCAGTCGGTGGGCAGCGGCGCGGGCCAGAAGCAGATCACCGAGCGCACCGTGGACTTCGCGGGGTCCGACAACCCCATGACCGACGAGGCGATGCGGGCGGCCCCCGGACGGCTGCTGCACGTGCCCACCGCCATCGGCGCGGTCGTGCCCGCCTACAACGTGCCCGGCGTGACCCAGCCCCTGAAGTTCACGGGCCGGGTACTCGCCGACATCTACCTGGGCAAGATCCGCACCTGGAACGACAGGGCGATCACGGCGCTGAATCCCGGCGTCACCCTGCCCGGCCTGCCCATCACCGCCGTGCGCCGCAGCGACGGCTCGGGCACGACCTACGTGTTCGCGGATTATCTGAGCAAGGTCAGCAATGAGTGGAAAACCAGGGTGGGCGTGGGCAACAGCCTGCAGTGGCCCACCGGCACCGGGGCCAAGGGCAACGACGGCGTGGCGGGCGTGGTCAAGAGCACCCCCGGCGCGATCGGCTACGTGGAACTGGTCTACGCCAAGCAGAACAAACTGCCCTACGGGAGCGTGCGCAACCGCGCGGGCAAGGACGTGCTGGCCGACAACGGCCCCGCCTCCGCCGCCGCGCAGGGTGTGGTCATCCCCGCCGACACCCGCGTCAGCCTGACGAACAGCGCGAACCGGGACGCCTACCCCATCACCAGCTTCACCTACGTGATCTTTTACAGGGAACAGAGGTACGGGGGCCGCACCCAGGCGCAGGCCAGGGCCCTGAAGAACCTGCTGGGCTGGATGGTCACGAGCGGACAGGCCTACAACGAGGCGCTGGACTACGCGAAGTTGCCCAGCGCGGTGGCGAGCAAGGCGCGGAACCTGATCGGCTCGATGACCTACGGCGGGGGCAAGCTCTGATCGCCTGACCTTCCAGGTGGGCGGCTCTCCGAAGTGGGGGCCGCCCGGCTCGCTGCCTGTATCCGCCCCCCCTGCCCGCTCCGATTGCCCCGGCGCCCTGACGTGGCCCTGACGTGGCCCTGACGCCCACGCGCTGAACTGCCCTCCAGAGGTCATGCCCCCATGAGTGAACCCCTGCGCCCCCGCCCCGCCCCCCGCGCCGCCCTGTCCGGACGCAGCGACCGCACCTTTCAGCTGCTGATTCTCGCGCTCGCCTCGGTGATCGTGGGGGTGTTCGTGCTGAGCGTGTACCAGCTCGGGCGCGAGTCGTGGCCCGCCCTGCGCGAGTTCGGGCTGGGCTTCTATACCGAGCGCACCTGGAACCCGGTGACGGGCCAGTTCGGGGCGGCGCAGATGGTGATCGGCACCCTGGTGACCAGCCTCGCCGCGCTGGTGCTGAGCGTGCCGCTGGCGGTGGCGAGTGCCCTTTTTGTGGCCGAGTACGCGCCGAAGTGGCTGGCGAACCCGGTGGGCTACCTGATCGAACTGCTCGCCGCCGTGCCCAGCGTGGTCTACGGCCTGTGGGCGCTGTTCGTGGTGGCACCCATCCTGGGGCGCTGGCAGCAGGGCTTCTTCGCGGACCCCGCCAACCTGCAGGTCTACACGCGCTGTCAGGACCTCTGGAACAGCGGGCAGACCACCCTGCAATGCTTCTTCGTGCCCAGCGCCTTCGACGGGCGGGGGCTGGCGCTCGCCATCCTGATCCTGACGGTGATGATCCTGCCCTACACGGCGTCGGTGGCGCGGGACGTGATCCGGCTGGTGCCGCAGGACCAGCGTGAAGCGATGTACGCCCTGGGCGCGACGAAATGGGAGGTGATCTCGCGGGCCATCCTGCCCTACGCCCGCGCGGGCATCCTGGGCGGCGTGATTCTGGCGCTGGGCCGGGCGCTGGGCGAGACGCTGGCGGTGGCGATGGTGATTGGGGACAGCCAGGACATCATCAAGAGCTTGTGGGGCGGCGCCAGCACGATGGCCTCGGTGATCGCCAACCAGTTCGGGGACGCGCAGGAGACGCTGCACCGCTCCAGCGTGGTGGCGCTGGGCCTGGGTCTCTTTTTCCTGAGCGTGCTGGTGAACTTCCTCGCTCGCGTGGTGATCGCGCGGCTGACGCCCAGGGGAATTCAGTGAGCGCCCGCAGCTCGGCCCTGCCCGCCCGGTCCCGGCCCGGTCTGAGTCCGGCCCGCCGCGCCCGCAACCTGCTGATGGGAGCCCTGATCGGCCTCTCGACCGTGATCGTGGTCGCCCCCCTGATCCTGATCTTCGGCTACCTGCTGCGCGAGGGACTGGGCGCGATGAACCTCGACTTCTTCACCCGGACGCCCGCGCCGGAGGGAGAGACGGGCGGCGGCCTGCTGAACGCGATCGTGGGCAGCCTGCAGATGCTGGCGATGGCGAGCGTGCTGGGCGTCGGGGTGGGGGTGGCGGGCGGCATCTTCCTGGCGGAGTATCCCCGGCACCCGCTGATGCCCACCGTGCGGATGCTCAGCGACGTGCTGGCGGGCATTCCGGCGATCGTGATGGGGCTGGTGGCCTACGGGCTGATCGTGCTCCAGTTCGGCTTTTCCGGGCTGGCGGGGGCGGTCGCGCTGGGCTTCCTGATGATTCCCATCGTGGTCCGCACGACCGAGGAGGTCCTCAAGCTGGTGCCCCTGACCGTGCGCGAGGCGGGCCTGAGCCTGGGGCTGCCGCAGTGGCTGGTCATCCTGCGGATCGTGCTGCCCGCCGCCGCCGGGGGCATCGTGACGGGCGTGATGCTCGCGCTGGCGCGGGTGGCGGGCGAGGCCGCGCCGCTGCTGTTCACCGCCTTCGGCAACCCGCTCGTCAGCCTCGATCCCACCAAACCCATGAGCGCCCTGCCGCTGGAGATCTTCCGGGGGGCCACCAGCGCCTACGACGAGAACCAGCGGCTTGCCAAGGCCGGGGCGCTGCTGCTGATCCTGATCATCTTCGCCACCAGCCTGCTGGCGCGGTGGGCGAGTCGGCGCCGCTGAGTCCATCCTCTCCGCACCTCCAAGGAGTCCCCACCCATGTCCACCCCCCTCCTCACCGCCCAGGACGTCAGCATCCACTACGGCGACAAGCAGGCCGTGCGCGGCGTGAACCTGTCCATCGAGCGCGGCACCGTGAACGCCCTGATCGGCCCCTCCGGGTGCGGCAAGACCACCTTCCTGCGGGCGATCAACCGCATGCACGACCTGACCCCCGGCGCCCGCGTGACGGGGCGCATCGTGCTCGACGGCGAGGACATGTACGCCCCCGGCGTGGACGCCGTCGCCATGCGCCGCCGCGTCGGGATGGTCTTCCAGAAGCCCAACCCCTTTCCCACCATGAGCGTCTTCGACAACGTGGTGAGCGGCCTGAAGCTGACCGGCGTGCGCGACCGTGCCCGGCTGATGGAGGTGGCCGAACGCTCGTTGCGCGGGGCGGCCCTCTGGGACGAGGTGAAAGACCGCCTGAAGACCCCGGCGACGGGCCTCTCGGGGGGCCAGCAGCAGCGCCTGTGCATCGCCCGTGCGCTGGCCGTCGAGCCCGAACTGCTGCTGATGGACGAGCCGACCTCGGCGCTGGACCCCGCCAGCACGGCCCGCATCGAGGACCTGATGACCGGGCTGAAAAAGGTCACCACCATCCTGATCGTGACCCACAACATGCACCAGGCGGCCCGCGTCTCGGACACGACCTCCTTTTTCCTGAACGGCGACCTGGTGGAACACGGGGTGACCGATCAGGTCTTTACCAGCCCGCGCGACGAGCGCACCGAGGCGTATGTGACGGGGCGGTTTGGCTGAGCCTGACCCCCCGAGCACCGTCCGGGGGGATACTGCGGCCATGACCGGCAGCGTGGCGAGTCCAGACGGGATGACGGGTGGGGTGACCGCCCGCTTTCTGCGGATGCTCAGCCTCGCGCTGGAGGAACTGGAGGCCGTGCGCGACGCCGCCCGCCGCGCCGAGTACGCCGGGCTGACCGCCCGCGCGGGGGAACTGGAGCGCGAGACGAACGCGCTGGAGCGCGAGCTGGAAGACGCCTGCCTCGCCGCTTTCGCCCGGCCGCTGACGCCCGGCGACCTCGCCTTTCACCTGCTGGTTTTTCGCAGCCTGACCAACCTGGAACGGGTGGGCGACTACGCCTTCGGGGTGGCCCGCGACCTCGAGCGGCTGGCCCCGCGCACCCGCTCGGCCACCCTGCAGGACGTGCTGCCGCTGATCACGTTGCTGGCGACCATGCTCGACCGCCTCGCCTACGCCTTTGCCGAGCGCGACGCGGCGGCCGCCCGCGAGGTGATCCGGCTGGACGCCGAGGAGGTGGACGTGCTGTACGAGCAGATGCTGCGAACCAGCCTGACCCGCCTCCACGAGCGCCCCGACGACGTGGAGATCGCCCTGGCCGCCAGCCGCATGGCCCGCAGCCTGGAGCGCCTGGGGGACCATCTGGTCAATGTGGCCGAGCGGGTGCTGGGGCTGGTGGAGGGTCAGGGGGCCGGGAGGACTGCGGCCGGGCCCCTCTCCTAGGCCATCTGGCCGACCCTGCCGCTCCCCGTCCCTCTGCTAGCCTCCCCCCATGACCACAACCGAATCCCGCGAGCTTCCCCGCTGGCGCACCGATGACCTTTACGCGGGCCTGCAAGACCCCCGCCTCGGCGCTGACCTGACCGCGCTGCGGGAGGAAGTCGCCGCGCTGGAGGCGACCTTCGACCGTTCTGGGGTCCGCAAGGAGGGCGACGCCGCCACCCCGGAAAGCCTGGAGGCCGTGCTGGGCGGGCTGAACGCGCTGATGACGCGCCTGACCGCGCTGCGCGGGTTTATTTCCGCCTTCGTCACCACCGACAGCCGCGACGCCCTCGCCCAGCAGAAGATGGGCGAGCTGACCACCCTGACCCTGCCGCTGGGGCCGCTGCGCTCGCGCCTGACCGCGTGGCTGGGCGGGCAGGACGTGGAGGCGCTGCTTGAGCAGTCCGGGGTGGCCCGCGAGCACGAGCACCTGATCCGCCGCAGCGTGGAGCGGGCCAAATTCCAGATGACCCCGGACGAGGAGGACCTCGCGGCGCGGCTGCGGCCCAGTGGGGCGGGCGGCTGGTCCAAGCTGCACGGCAACGTGTCCAGCCAGCTGCGCGGCGAGTTCCGGGGGGAGTCCCTCCCGGTGACCGCTCTGCGTGCCCTGGCGACTGACCCCGACGAGCGCGTGCGCCACGACGCCTATGAAGCCGAACTGAAGGTCTGGGAAGGCGCCGAGGTGGTCCTGGCGGCGGCCCTCAACGGCGTCAAGGGCGAGGAAGGCACCCTGGCCGCCCGCCGGGGCTTTCCCGACGCGGTGGCGCCCAGCCTGCTCACGCACGGCATTGACCGCGAGACACTGGACGCCATGCAGGGCGCCGTCGTGCGGTCCTTCCCCGACTTCCGGCGCTACTTCGCGGCGAAGGCCCGGGCGCTGGGCAAGCCGAGGCTGGACTGGTGGGACCTCTTCGCGCCCGTGGGCCGCTCGCAGACCGAGTGGACCTATGAGGCCGGGACCCGCTTCGTGGAGGAGCAGTTCCGCTCGTACTCGGACAAACTCGGGGATTACGCCGCCCGCGCCTTTACCGAGAACTGGATCGACGCCGGGCCGCGCGACGGCAAGCGGGGTGGGGCCTTCTGCATGGGCTGGCAGGGCGAAGAGAGCCGCATCCTGATGAACCACGACCTCAGCCTCGACAGCGTGTCCACCCTCGCGCACGAGCTGGGGCACGGCTACCACAACCTCCTCAAGGCCCCGCGCACGCCCCTGCAACGCGAGACGCCGATGACCCTGGCCGAAACGGCGTCGATCTTCTGCGAGACGATCGTCCAGAACGCGGCGCTGGAACGGGCAACCGGTGAGGAGCGCCTCTACGTGCTGGAGACGCAACTGCTGGGGCACGCGCAGGTCGTCGTGGACATCCACTCGCGCTTCCTGTTCGAGCGGGCGGTGTTCGAGGGGCGGGCGCAGCGTGACCTCACGCCGCAGGAAATGGGCGACCTGATGACCTGGGCGCAGCGCGAGACCTACGGGGACGCGCTGGCGAGCACCCACCCCTACATGTGGGCGGTCAAGCCGCACTATTACAGCCTGAGCTTCTACAACTACCCGTATACCTTCGGGCTGCTGTTCGGCCTGGGGCTGTACGCCCAGTACCAGGCGGCGAAGGAGCGGGGCGAGGCCGCCGACTTCCAGCGCCGCTACGACGAGCTGCTGTCGGGAACCGGGCTGGCCGACGCCCGGACCCTGGCCGCCGGGTTCGGCATTGACCTCCACGCACCCGACTTCTGGGAGGGGAGCCTGAACGTGATCCGGCGGCAGATCGCGGCGTATGAAGCGGCGACGGCCTGAACGCAGGCCATAAGGCGAGGCCCCGGAAGCTGAAGCTGGCTTCCGGGGCCTCGGTTGTTGGTCGGAGGCGGGGCGTCAGGCCCGTGCAGGCTGGGCCGGGGTCCAAAGAGACCGGACGCCCTTTCGCAGGCGCGACTCCACCCGCGCCATCAACCCGCTCAGGCTGGGAAAGCGCAGGGGGCGGTCGTAGGGCAAGGCTGAGTCATACAGACACTGGCTGAACAGCCCGTGTTCGTCGTGGTACTGCTGACGGAAAGCCATGTCACGGAGCCGATAGTCCATCTGCATACAGACCTCCCGTCCGTTTAGCGGAAGCAGAGTTCAAAGAGATCAGCGGATACGTAGACTGACATCTTGCAGTTTAGGTCGAGAGGGCGAGAAGTGCGTGC
>NZ_JASNGB010000094.1 GCF_030271215.1 Deinococcus rhizophilus
CCGGCCCGGCGGTGGGGGCGGCGCTGGCGCATTTGGCCGCGCTGCGCCGGGCGGGCGAGGTGTCCTCGCGGGCCCAGGAAGAAGCGGCGCTGGAGGCTTACCTCGGGAAACGGGCCACGACTCCGTCACCGGGCTGACGGCCCCCGGCTTTCCCCGCCCGTAGAATGCCCCCCTATGCTCCTGAGCCTGCTGACCCAAAACCCTCTGGCGTTCGTGATTATCGCCGCTGCTCTGGCGCTGTCGCTGACCGTCCACGAGTTCGCCCACGCCTGGACCGCCGACCGGCTGGGCGACCCCACGCCGAGGCGCTTCGGGCGCGTGACCCTCAACCCGGCCAAGCATCTGGACCCTCTGGGCACGCTGCTGCTGCTGATCGCCGGATTCGGCTTCGCCAAGCCGGTGCCCATCAATCCGGGCAACCTGGGACGCTGGGGCACCCTGTGGGCGACCGCCGCCGGGCCGATCAGCAACATCCTGATCGCGGTGCTGTGCGCCGTGTTGCTGGCCGTGTTGCCCTCCAGCGGGCTGACCGTGGTCATCCTGCTGACGGTCCTGAGCGTCAACATCGTGCTGGCGGTCTTCAACCTGATTCCGATCCCGCTGCTCGACGGCAGCCGCATCCTGGGAGCACTGGTGCCCTCGCTGGGGCGCAGCCTCGCGCAGTTCGAGGCCCAGCCCTTTTCCTTCCTGCTGGTGATGCTCTTTATCTTCCTGGCCAGCGAGCCCATCGGGCAGATCATCGGAACGGTGCAGGGCTGGGTGCTGGGTCTGGTCGGTGTGGGCTGACCTTCAGCCCATACCAGGAGGCCCCAGCCGCTCTGGCCGGGGCCCTTTCCTTTTCCCGTCCCTTTCCCGATTTCCGACTTCAGCGCAGGTGGAACATCATCGCCACGTGCGCCCCGCTGCCGCCCAGCACGAACAGGTGCCAGATCTCGTGGAACCCGAAGCCGGGGCGAGGATTCCAGCGCTTGGTTCCGTAGATCACCGCGCCGACCGAGTACAGCACGCCCCCCACTGCCAGCCAGAAGAGGGCCGCGCCGGGCAGGCTGCGGGCGAGCTGCGGCAGGAACAGCAGCGCCAGCCAGCCCATTCCCAGGTAAAGCAGCGTGCTGACCCAGCGCGGCAGCCGCATGGTGAGCAGCTTGAGCGCCGTGCCCGCCCCGGCGATGCCCCACACCAGCCACAGCACGGCGCCTTGCCAGACCCCCTCCAGCCCGAAGTAGGCGACCGGGGTGTAACTTCCGGCGATCAAGAGAAAGATGCCCGCGTGGTCGAGCTTGCGCAGCCACAGCAGCCCGCGCTCGCCGGGGTGAAAGGAGTGGTAGCTGGCCGAGGCCGCGTACAGCGCGACCATGCTCAGCCCGAACACGGCAAAGGGCCACAGCGCCAGCCCCCGCGCCGAGGCCCAGCCCAGCAGCGGCCCCAGCGTGATGAGCGCCGCGAGGGCGCCGCCCCAGTGGGTCAGGGCGCTGACGGGTTCGCGGGGGGCGGTCAGCAGTCGCTTCACGCCCTGCACGGTAGAGCGTGGGCCGCGAAGGATGTGGCGACTGGAACGCAGTGCGCGGCGCCGCTCCCTGGGTCCGGCCTACTTCCCACCGTAGTTGGGCGCTTCCCGGGTGATGGTGACCCCGTGGGGGTGGCTCTCGACCAGGCTCGCGCCCGTGATGCGGACGAACTGGGCTTCGCGGCGCAGGGTGCCCAGGTCGGGAGCGCCGCAGTAGCCCATGCTGCTCCGGAGGCCGCCGACAAACTGGTAAATCACCTCGCCCGCCGTGCCCCGGTAGGCGATGATGCCCTCGATGCCCTCGGGGACGAACTTGCGGCTCCCTCCCTGGAAGTAGCGGTCGGCGCTGCCCTGATCCATCGCACCGAGACTGCCCATGCCCCGGTAGCTCTTGTAGCGGCGGCCGTCACGCAGCACGACCTCGCCGGGGGCCTCGTCGGTTCCGGCCAGCATGGAACCCATCATCACGGCGCTTGCCCCCGCCGCGATGGCCTTGGGCACGTCGCCCGTCTGCTTGATGCCCCCGTCCGCGATCACCGGAATGCCCGCCTCCAGCGCCGCCGCCGAGGCCTCGAAGATGGCGGTGATCTGGGGGACACCGACGCCGGTCACAATACGGGTGGTACAGATCGACCCAGGGCCTATGCCCGCCTTGACTGCGTCTGCACCGGCCAGAATCAGATCACGCGCTCCCGCCCGCGTGGCGATGTTGCCTGCAATCACGTCCACATCGAAGGTCTCCTTCACCCGCGCCAGCGCGTTCAGGATGCCCTGGCTGTGGCCGTGGGCGCTGTCGAGCACCAGCACGTCGGCGCCCGCCGTGACCAGCGCCCCTGCGCGGTCCATCAGGTCGGCCCCCACCCCGATGGCCGCGCCCACCCGCAGCCGCCCGAGGTCGTCCTTGGCCGCGCGGGGGTACTTCACCCGCTTGGTGAGGTCCTTGATGGTGATCAGGCCCTTGAGGAAGCCGTCCCCGTCGGTCACCAGCAGCTTCTCGATGCGGTGGCGCTTGAAGATCTCCTGCGCCTGCTCCAGCGTGGTGCCCACCGGCACGGTGACGAGCCCCTCGCGGGTCATCACGTCGGCGACCGGCAGGCTGAGGTCCTCGACAAAGCGCATGTCGCGGTTGGTGATGATGCCCAGCAGCTTGCCCGAGGGGTCGGTGATCGGCACGCCGCTGATCTTGTACTCGGCCATCAGGCGGTCGGCGTCGGCCACCGTGGCCGTCCTCGGCAGGGTGATGGGGTCCACGATCATGCCGCTCTCGCTGCGTTTGACCTTGCGGACCATCTCGGCCTGGGCGTCGATACCCATGTTCTTGTGGATGATCCCCAGACCACCCTCCCGCGCCATCGCCACGGCCATCGCGGTTTCGGTCACGGTGTCCATCGCCGCCGACACGAAGGGAATGTTCAGCCGCACCCGCCGGGTAAGCTGGGTCTCCACGCTGACCTCGTGCGGCAGCACCGTGGAGTGCCGGGGCTGCAGCAGCACGTCGTCGAAGGTGATGCCCTCCTGGCCGAACTTGTAGGCGTAGCGGTCTCCCTGGGCCGCCGGGGACGGCTGATCAGATGGCGGCTGGGCGGGCGTCGAGGCGGCACTCATGCCCCGGAGTGTACCCGGAGAGGGTGAGGCCGCCGCCGGGCGTGTCCCGCACCCCTGACCGCCCGCGCTCCCCTTGCACGCCCCCGGGGACCATGCTAGATTCTGCCTCGCCCTCAAAGGGGGGCCGAGAAAGCGCGTGGGGTCGTAGCTCAGCTGGGAGAGCGCGTCGTTCGCAATGACGAGGTCAGGGGTTCGATCCCCCTCGACTCCACCACCAGGAAAAGTCCGCCGTGTGCGGGCTTTTTCGTTGGTGGCCTGCTCCGGCCCCCGTGACAGAAGAATGCCCCGCCCTTTCGAGCGAGGCCCCATTCACCATTCAGAGGTGGGGATGGACCCCCGGCGTCAGCGCCGCACCACCGCCGGGTACTCGGGCTCGTCCCGCAGGGGGGCGAGCGCCGCGACGTTCAGCGGCAGCGTGAGCAACCGCTCGCCCTGACGCACCTGCAGTCCGGCCGCCGCGCCCGACAGCCTCAGCGTGGTGCCCGGCAGGGTCCCCAGCGCCGAGAGCGGCACGTAAGCCGCGCGGCCCACGAACTGGACCGGGAGGGTACGGGGGGGCACCCCAGCTTGCGGCAGACCGAGCGTCACCGTGCGCGGCGTGAGCACCTGCACCCGCGCCCCCAGCGCCGCCGTGAGGTCGCTCAGCGGCAACAGGACCTGCCCGTTCACGACCCGCGCCCCGCGTCCGGCCGCCTCGGCAGCGGCCTGCGGCGTACGGGCGGGGACGGGTGGGGGCGTCACCGGGCGAACGGGCGCCGGGGCCGGAGACTGGACCGCCACTGGAGCGATTGGTACTGGAGCGATTGGTACTGGAGCGGTCGGCACGGGGGCGACTGGCGTCGGCCGGGTCGCCGGAAGCGNCGGGCGGGGACGGGTGGGGGCGTCACCGGGCGAACGGGCGCCGGGGCCGGAGACTGGACCGCCACTGGAGCGATTGGTACTGGAGCGATTGGTACTGGAGCGGTCGGCACGGGGGCGACTGGCGTCGGCCGGGTCGCCGGAAGCGCGGCGAGGGCGGCCCGTTTGGAAGCGGTGCGGGCGGCGGCCTCCTGCGGCGTGAGCACGCGGCCCCACCCGGCAGGCACGCCCCGGAAGGTGGTCCAGGGGCCGTCGGCGATCGGGGCCTGCCGCTCCACGGCGCTCAGGCCACCGCCCTCGGTCGAGAAGTACAGCACGCCCCGGTCACTCACGGCGACGGACGTGTCGATCTTCTTGCCGGTCCGGATCGTCCAGCGGGCCTGCCCGTTCGGGCCGATGGCATGGACCGTCCCGGTCAGGTCCGGCACCACCACGCTGCCGTCGGCGAGGTGCACGGCCGCCGCCGCGACCGGGGCGCCCGCCGCGTAGACCCACTCGTCCTCGCCGGTGGTGTTCACCGCGTAGACCTTGCCGTCGTAGCTCCCCACCACCACGAGGTCATTCCCCGTCACGATGGGGCTGGCGTTCACGAACAGGTCGGTCTGCCGGGTCCAGCGCAGCTTGCCCGCCGGGTCGAGCGCGTAGAGCTTGCGGTCGCTGGAGCCGAAGTAGATGTTGCCCTGCCGATCAATGGCCGGGCTGCTGAACACCAGCGATCCGGCCCCGAAGGTCCACTTGAGTTTGCCGTCAGGCGTCAGCGCGTGCAGGCGGTTGTTCTGGGCCCCGAAGTAGATCGTGCCGTCCTGCGCGACCGCCGGGCTGCTGAAGACGGGCGCCCCCACCCCGAAGGTCCACAGCACCTGCCCTCCCGGCCCCAGCGCGTACACGGTGCCGCCTGCCGTCGCCGCAATCACGCTGCCGTCGGCCCGCAGCGCCGGACTGGCGAAGATGTCGCCGTCGAGCCGAGTCCGCCACAGCTGCTTGCCGGAGGCGTCCACCGCGTAGAGGTGGTCGTCGTAGGAGGCCGCGATCACGGTTCCCTGCGGGGTGATCACCGGACTGGCCCGGCCAATATCGCCCACCGGAAGACTCCAGCGCTCGACCCCCCGCCCGTCGGTGCGGTGCAGCCGGGTATCCGAGCCCACGAAGTAGAGGTCGCCGTCGTCGGCGACGGCCACGCTGGACAGCACCTTGAGGTCCTTAAACCAGGTGACTGGAGGAGCTGCGGCTGCGGGAGTCGCGGCGGTCACCGGGCCCTGGGCGGCAGCGGCAGACGCGAGCAGGGCAAGTGAGAACATCAGGATTTTTCTCATGTGAACGTAAGCTCCTTTACAGTCCCTTTACAGGGTGCTTTGGCGGATGGACGGTCGCCAAGCTAGCGTCTTAAGATGCTCTGGCTATGAAAAAGATTCTCATGCTGACTGCGTTCGCCCTGGCGGGACTGGCCGCCGCCCAGGACACCACCACGCCGCCCACCGACACCAGCACCGAGACCCAGCAGACCGAGACCACGGAAACAACCACCGAGACGGCGGAAACCACCACGACCACCACCGAGACCACCGTGCAGACGGGCACCGCCGTGTCGCCCGCGAACCTCAGCGCCGCCGAGAACTTCGCCCGCGCCCAGGAGTTCGCCGTGCAGGCCGACGTGGCCTACCCGCTGCCTTTCTATGACCGCACGCTCTGGAAGGCCGCCGTGGACCACGCCTTCTACGCCGCGCAGCAGGAAGCCACCAACCGCAACTACCAGGCTTACCTCGCGCAGCTCTACACCAAGACCCAGTGGTGGATCAACGCCTACAACGCCTGGACCCGCCTCGGCGAACTGAACGACATCGAGCGCCAGCTGGCCAGCCTCAGCGCGGCCAAGCTCGCCTACATCGCCCTGCAGCGTGGCGACCGCGCCGCTGCCCGGACCTACGTGGACCAGGGCCTGAGCTGGGCCGACAGCGCCAGCCTCCGCGCCATCCAGAGCCGCCTGTAAAGCCAGTCGCTTTCGCTGCGCCCTCCCTGTGGGGGCGCAGTTTTTTGCTCTCTGCTCGTGGCTCTGGCCCCGTAGACTGCCCCCATGCGCGTCCTCGCCCTGTCCGACACCCACGGCCTGCTGCGCCCGGAGGTGCTGCCCCTCGTTGCGCAGGCCGACGCCGTGCTGCACGCCGGGGACGTGGGCACCCTGCAGGTGCTGGAGGCGCTACGGGCCGCCTCCCCCGGACCGGTTCACGCGGTGCGCGGCAATGTGGACCGCACGCCGCCCCTCTCCGAGTTGCCGGAGACGGCGCTGCTGGAGCTGGGCGGCGTCTGGGTATACCTGCTGCACGACCTGAATGACCTCGACCTCTCCCCTGTCGCCGCCGGGGTCCGGGTGGTGATCTCGGGGCATACCCACCAGCCCCGGCGCGAGGAGCAGGAGGGCGTCCTTTTCCTGAATCCGGGGTCGGTGGGGCCGCGCCGCTTCCGGCTGCCGGTGGCCTGCGCGTGGCTGCGGCTGGAGAGGGGCCGCGTGCGGGCCGAACCCGTCACCCTGGCGCTCTGAGCCGTCCTGAAGCGGGTGCTAGCCTGCCTGCCATGACGGCTCTCTCCGCTCCCGTGCGTGTCCACGGCACCCTGCACGCCCTGCAGGTGCCTATCCCCTACCCCATGAAGACGGTCACGGTGCTGATCGACACCGGCGGCCCGGTCACGCTGATCGACACGGCGCTCGACACGCCGGAAGCGCGGGAGACCATCGAGGACGGGCTCGCCGCGCTGGGCCTGCACTGGCCGGACGTGGAACGGGTCCTCATCACCCACCACCACCCCGACCACTACGGGCTGGCAGGGCTGGTCGAGGAACGCGGCGGGGCGACCGTGCAGATGCTCGACGTGGAAATCGGGCGTGGCGAGCGCTACTGGCACCTCTGGGAAGAGTGGCTGCCGGGGCACATCAAGCACATGGCCGACCACGGCCTGCCGCCCGGGATGCTGGATACCCTGGAGCGCGACAGCCGCCGCACCCGCGACCGCGTGCACCCCGCCAGCCGGGTGCAGCCGCTGCGCGAGGGCCAGCATGTCCCGCTGGCCGGGACCGAGTGGGAGGTGCTGTGGCTGCCCGGCCACGCCGACGGCCACCTGGGCCTCTGGAACCCGGAAGAGAGCCTGCTGATCGCCGGGGACGCCATCCTGCCGCGCATCAGCCCCAACATCGGCCTGTACGCCTATACCCGGCCCGATCCGCTGGGGGACTACCTGCAGACGCTGGGCAAGCTCGAAGCCCTCAACCCGCGCCGGGCGGTCGTGGGACACCACGGCCCCGTCATGGAAGGCGTGCAGGCCCGCGCCCGTGAGTTGCGCTCGCACCACCACGAGCGGCTCGACTTCGTGCAGGCAGAGGGGGCGCGGGAAGCCCGCACCGCCTATGAACTGAGCCTCGCCATGTTCCCGCGTGACCTGAACGTCGCCGGGCGGCGCTTTGCCCTGGCAGAGACGCTGGCGCACGCCGAGCACCTGCGGTTGCTGGGGGCGCTGGCCCGCACCTGGCAGGACGGGGCGTGGGTGTACCACGCCTGAAGCTCGCCGCCCGTTGACCCCTGCCCTGGCCACCGTTGCGGCGCGACCTCCGCTCTATACTCGCGCCCATGACGGCCCCGGAACTTCAGCGCATCATGCGGGCACTCTCGGAGAGCGGGTTCACGGTCGAGGCGGTCGAGGACGGCGCCCTGGTGCGCCACGGCGAGAGCCGGGTGGCCCTGTTCGTGGAGCCTGATCCCCACGGCGGCGTGATTGTCCGGCTGCACCTCGACCTTGACCTGTACGTCGAGGAAGACTCGCTCGCGGACATCCTGATGGGCATGAACCTGATGAACCAGGGCCTCGACTACGGCGCCCTCAACCTCGATCCGGTCGAGGAGGAGGACACGCCGGAGGACGCCCCGCTGACGTTTGCCGTGCTGGGCCGCGCCGTGCTGTGGCTGCGCGACCTCGGCCCCGACGAGCTGGAGCGCCTGCGCGAGCACCTGCGCCGCTTCGAGGCAGAAGTGACCGAGGCGGTCGAGCGGACCCTGCACGGGGGCGGGGGAATTCGGGCCTGACAGTGGACAGGAAACGGCGCGAGGGCCGGGGCGTGAATGCCCCGGCCCTTCCGCTGTTGCCGTCTTACTGGCGGTCTTGCAGCGGCACGTACTTCCCGTCGCGCTCGCCGGTGTACACCGCGTCGGGGCGCAGCAGGCGGTTGTCGCGGGTGTACTCGATCACGCTGGCGCACCAGCCGCTGATGCGGGCCAGCGCGAAGATCGGCGTGAAGTACTCCTTGCGGATGCCCAGGTCGGAATACACCGTGCCCGAGTAGAAGTCCACGTTGGGATAGATGCCCTTGGAGCCGATGCGGTCCACGACCGTCTTCTCGATGGTTTCGAGAATCTGGTAGTAGGTGCTCTTGCCTTCCTTGTTGGCGACCAGTTCGGCGTAGTCGCGCAGCACCCGCGAGCGGGGATCGAAATACTTGTAGACGCGGTGGCCCACGCCCATGATCTTTTCCTTGCGGTCGAGCTTGCCGCTGATGTAGGCCTCGGCCTTCTCGGGAGTCCCGACCTCGTCGAGCATGTCCATGACAGCCTCGTTCGCGCCGCCGTGCAGCGGTCCCTTCAAGGCCCCGACCGCCGAGGTGATGCACGAATACATGTCGCTGAGGGTGCTCGCCGTGGCGATGGCCGTGAAGGTCGAGGCGTTCATGCCGTGGTCGGCGTGCAGCACCAGGGCGATGTCAAACAGGCGGGCCTGCTCCTCGGTCGGCTCCTTGCCCGTCAGCATGTACAGGAAGTTCCCGGCGTGCGTCAGGTCCATGCGGGGGGCCACGATGTCCTGCCCCTCCTGGGCGCGGTTGACGGCCGCGATGATCGTCGAGAATTGCGCGATCATGCGGATGCTGATGGCGCGGCGGGCGTCCTCGCTGGTTTCCTCAGCCTGGGGGTCGAGCAGGCCCAGGTAGGACACGGCCGTCCGCAGGGCCTGCATGGGGTGGACGCCCCGGGGCATCGCCGCGATCACGTCCAGCAGCGCCTGCGGCACCGCGCGGTTGGCCTTGAGTTCGGCGTCGAAGGCGGCGAGTTCGGCGGCAGTGGGCAGCTTGCCGTCGAGCAGGGCCAGCGACAGTTCCTCGAAGGTGCTGTGCTCGGCCCACTCCTGAATCGGGATGCCGAGGTGGGTCAGGATGCCCTCGGTCCCGTTGATAAAGGTCAGTTTGCTCTCGGTAAAGAGGACGCCTTCCAGCCCCTTGGCAACGTTGGCGGTGTTCGTCATGGTGGGCCCACCATACCACCGCCCCTGCCCGGACCGTGCGCCCCGCACGGTTCCCGCCCCGGTGACAAGGGCAGGACCACGCGCCCCTACAATGCCCGCCATGTCGGCGCCCGTTTTCCCCCACCCCGTCACCCTGGCCCTCGATACCGCCACCCCCTTTCTGACCCTGGCCCTGCGCTGGCCCGGCGGCGAGCGGACCTGGCGGGAGGAGGTCGGGCGGGCACACGCCGAACGGCTGGCCGGGGCGGCGGCGGACCTCTTCACGGACGCGGGCCTCCCGTTCCGGGCCGGGACCATCGTGATCGGCACCGGGCCGGGGTCGTATACCGGCGTGCGCGTCGGCGCGAGCTACGCCCTGGGCCTGGGCCGGGTCTGGGGAGCGCGGGTGCTGGGCGTGCCCACCCTGGAAGGGCTGGTCGGCGGCCTGGAGGGCGAGGTGGCCGTCTCGCTGGATGCCCGCCGGGAGAACGTGTACGGAGCGGTGTACGAGGTGCGGGGCGGCATGGTGGGCCGGGTGCTTCACCCGCCGCACAAGGACAGCCTGACCGCCTTCGAGACGCTCGCCGCCGGGCGCCCCCACCACCGTGACCCGGCCCCCGACGGCCTCGCGCTGCTGCGGGCAGGGCTGGACCACGGGAGCGAGACGTGGGCGCTGGCGTACCTGTGACGTGGCCCGGCGTGTGGCCCGGTCAAGCCCGCGCCCGCAGCCCCAGCAGCAACCCCGCCGTGTATGCCCCCGCGAAGGGCAAGTTCGCTGTCAGCACCCGCCCCAGCCACGCGGCCCCGGCTTCCCCGCCCTGACGCAGCAGCGGGTCGGCCAGCTCCTGCACGCGCGGCCAGTTCACGCTGAGGAGGTCGAGAGAGGCCAGAAGCTGCACCGCCACGAACAGCAGCCCCAGCAGAATCAGCGCGAGGCGGCCCACCTTCCGCAGCGCGAGCCCGGTGGCAAAGCCCAGCAGCGCCCCCACGCTGAGGTCAGGCAGGACCGAGCGCAGCGCCTCGGTGATGGAGGCGCCCGGACTGCTGGCAGGGGGAAGAAAGGACAAGGTCAGGGGGATGCTAACGCCCCGCCCGGCTCCACGCGCCAAAAGGCGGAGGCGCCGGGGGCGCCGGGCAGGGTATGGTGGGCAGCGACGTGACGCCCGAGCCCGACATCCTCTCGCCCGAGCTGCTGGACCGCCTCAGTCGGGGGGACGAGGCGGCGTGGTACGACTTCGTGTCGGCGCACGAGGGCCGCATGTACGCCTACCTCTACCGGCTGGAGGGCAACGCTGAAGACGCGCTGGACCTGACCCAGGAGGTCTTCTACCGGGCGTGGCGCTCGATCCGCACCTTCCGGCCCGGCGAGCGGGTGCTGCCCTGGCTGTATCAGGTGGCCCGCAACACCCAGATCGAGTCGCACCGCCGCAAGCAGCTTCAGCGCTTCAGCCTCGAAGAAGCGCGGGAGGACGTGGGCTTCGAGGTCACCAGCGCGGCCCGCTCGCCCATGCAGGCCGCCGAGAGCGCCGACGCGCAGGGCCGGGTGCAGCGGGCGCTGATGCAGCTGGCCCCCGAGTCCCGCGAGGCGGTCGTGCTGCGCTTCATGGAAGACCTCCCCTACGACGAGATCGCCCGCATCCAGGGGGTGGCGGTGGGCACCGCCAAGAGCCGCGTCTTCCGGGCCAAGGAGCAGCTCGCAGAACTGCTGGCCGACGCGGCTGACGTGCATTAGGGCCGTTGCCGTCAAGATGGTCCCGTCCTTGACCCCCTCCCCTGGTGGGAAAGGGCCTTGAGAGCTGAGGGGGAGGGGGCGTCCGGACCAGCTCGGCGAATCTTCCCTCCCGTCAGATGCTCGAGGTCCCCGACGAGGACGCGGCAGGTCAGCAGGGGTGTGGCGCTTTCCGCCCCCGACCCCTTGCCCTCCCGACGCCCCTCCCCGGCTGCCGACTGGAACCTGGCGACGGATTTCTCCGTCGCTGGCCCGCTAACGTGGGCGGGTGAGGACAGGGCGATGGATGCGGGGCGGCCTGCTGGCGGGCGTGGCGATGCTGGGGGCGTGTGCGGCGCAGCCCGTGGCGTTCCCGGTCAACTTTTCGATGAACGAGACGCGCCGGGCGCCGCTGACCGTCAGCTTCCGGGCCCAGGCCCCGGCCGAGCACCGGGTGGTGTGGACCTTCGGGGACGGGCAGGAGGGCCAGGGAAAAAACACGAGCCACACCTACTACCGCCCCGGCACCTACACGGTGCGGGCACACCTGCAGGACAGCCGTGGGCGGGTGCGCTCGACGGCGACCGGGCAGGTGAAGGTGGAGAGCAGCGGCCCCGAACGCGCCGAACTCGTCGTGC
This sequence comes from Deinococcus rhizophilus, assembly GCF_030271215.1. Classification (GTDB taxonomy): domain Bacteria; phylum Deinococcota; class Deinococci; order Deinococcales; family Deinococcaceae; genus Deinococcus; species Deinococcus rhizophilus. The sequence goes on from NZ_JASNGB010000094.1 coordinate 11,570, forward strand.
TGCTGGGGCAGCGAGAGGTGCGGCTCTCGGCGGCGGGGAGCGTGGTCTACCGCCCCGCCACGCCGCGCTTCTCGCTGGACGGGCGGGCGGCCGACGCGGGCCCCCTCCCCGTG
>NZ_JASNGB010000095.1 GCF_030271215.1 Deinococcus rhizophilus
TCCGGCGTCCCTGGCGGCGCTCAGGGCGCGGGCGGGGGCCTCGCGGGCCTGCCGCTCGGCGGTGTCCCGCTCGCCTTCCAGGGGGGCCGACAGCAGCAGGGCGAACTGCACGCCGTCGAGGCGGTACGCCCGGTCCCCGTCTCTCAGGCCGGCTCCCAGCGCGGCGGCGCAGCGCACCAGCAGGGCGTCCCCCTCCAGGTGACCGAGGGCGCCGTTCAGGGCCGCGAACTCGGTGAAGGCGCAGCGCACCAGCGTGAACGCCTCTCCCCCGGCCAGCCGCGCGTCGAGATCGCGCTCGAAGGCGCGGCGGCCCGGCAACCCGGTCAGGGCGTCAAAGGTCGCCTCCCGCTGCGCGGCGTGCAGCAGGGCGCGGCGGCGCACACCTCCCGCCACGCAGCGCCTCACCGTCTCCAGCAGGGCGCGGTCGGTGGCCGTCCAGACCTGCGGGCGGGTCCGCAGGGCAACCAGGTGCAGCGCCTGATCGCCGGAGCTTCCCAGCGGCACCTGCGCGGCCACACAGACCCCGGCCTCCACGAGGTCCGGGCAGAACTGGGCGAGGCTGGCTGCGCTGTCCAGAAAGACCACCGCCCCGCTGTCCGTGCCTGCGGCGCGAGGAACGGGCCGCGCCAGCCTCGCCCCCAGCCCGGCCCCCAGCCCCGCTGACTGCCAGAGGGTCCGGGCCTGCGCCGTGCCGCCCTGGGTGGTGATCAGCCCGGCCCAGTCGAGGTCGGTCACGTCCGCGACGAGGGCCACCGCGTGCTCGGCCAGTTCGTCCGGCAGCAGGTCGAGGTCGGCCAGTTCGAAGATGGCCTGCAGGGTCTCGCTGTGGCGGTTCATGCGGCGCAGTTGCTGCATCAGGAGGTCGCGGGCCCGGGCCTCGCGTTCCAGTTCGGTGGCCACCCGCCGCAGCTCCAGCTCGTCGAGCGCGAGCGCCGCGAGATTGCGCAGGGCCTCACGCTCGACCGCGCTGACGCCCTCGCGCGGCACGGTGTCCAGCACGCACAGGGTCCCGATGTTGTAGCCCGACGGCGTGGTGAGGGGCGCCCCGGCGTAAAAGCGGTAGCCTCCCGGCGCCGTCACGAGCGGGTTGTCCACGAAACGGGGGTCGAGCCGCAGGTCCGGAACCGCCAGCACGCCGGGCTGCAGCACGGTATAGCTGCAAAACGACACCTGGCGGTCCAGCACCCGCAGGTCAATCCCCACGCACGCCTGACACCGGGTGCTGTCCTCCGCGACAAAGTTGATCAGGGCGACGGGGGCCCGGAAAAACTGTGCGGCCAGGGTCGCCAGACGGCCGAAAGCCTCGGCGGGCAGCTCGTCCAGCACGGCGTAGGGGGCCAGGGCCTCCAGCCGCGCGAATTCCTCTGCAACAGGGGTGGGGGGCATGCCCGCCCAGCCTAGAACGCCCATTGTCACTGCGCCGTCACTGCGCCGTCACTGCGCCCTCACAGCGCGGCCGCACTCCGGAGGCCGCCCCCGCACCTGCCAGGACGCCCCGCCCAGTGGGCGCGGATGAAGCCTGGAGCCCTCCGTCATCCCTGTTCCTGCTTCCTTCGGTCGGGATTCACCGTTATTGCCTCACTGTTCATCCGGAAGCCGTATCAGACGGTGGGCAGGAGCGCCAGCAACCGCAGGTCGCCCAGGTTGTGGCCGGTGGGCCCCGTCATCAGGGCGTCTCCCAGGTGGGCGAAGAAGGTGCCCGAATCGTTGCGGGCGAGAAAGGCGTCCGGGTCGAGGCCCAGCCGACGCGCCCGCGCGAGCGAATCGGGAGTCAGAAACGCTCCGGCCGCCGCGCTGTTGCCGTCTATCCCGTCGGACCCGGCGGAGAGGGCGTGCAGTCCCTCGCCCCCCAGCCCACGCAGCAGCCACAGCGCGAACTCCTGGTTGCGCCCGCCCACCCCGCCCCCGCGCAGGGTGACGGTCGCCTCGCCGCCGGAGAGCAGCACGAGCGGGGCGGTCAGGCCGGGGCGCCGCCGCCTGACCTCCGCGACATGCCAGGCCGCGAGGTCGCGCACGTCGCCGTCCTGGGTCGCGGAGAGGATCTGGGCGGCGATCCCGCGCCGTTCCAGCACCCTTCGTGCCGCCTCCAGCAGCACCCGCCCGGAGCCGACCACCCCGGTGTGGGCGTGGGGCAGCTTGCCGGGTTTGGGGGTCTCGGGGAACTCGCCCCGCGCTCCCGCCTCCAGATGGGCACGGGCCTCGGGCGCAGCGATCCCGAACTGGTCCAGCACCGCCAGCGCGTCCGCGAAGGTCGTGGGGTCGGGCACGGTCGGCCCCGAGGCGATCACGGAGGGATCGTCCCCGATCACGTCGGAGATCAGCAGCGCCCGCACCTCGGCCCGGGTCGCTGCCGCCAGCCGTCCGCCCTTGACGCGCGACAGGTGCTTGCGGACCGTGTTGATGTCGGTGATCTCGGCCCCGGCCGCCAGCAGCTCACGGGTCAGCGCCTGCTTCTGCGCCAGCGTGACCCCCCAGGGAGCCGAGAGCAGGGCGCTGCCGCCGCCCGACACCAGGACCAGCAGACGGCTTCCGGCAGGCAGCGCCGAGACGCGGGCCAGCACCGCCTCCGCCGCCCGCACGCTGTCCTCATCGGGAACGGGGTGGGAGGCCGGATAGACCGCTGAGCCGGGTGGAGCGGTCAGGTCGGCCGAGTCGCGGGGCGGCACCGCCAGGCCAGGCACGCCGGGGTGGGCCTCCAGCGCCGCCCGCAGCATCGGCAACGCTGCCTTGCCGAACGCGACCACCAGATCGGGGCGCGGCCCGTCCAGATGGAGCGCGAGCAGCCGCGCCGGGGCCACCGCCGCGAGCGCCTCCCGGTAGGTGTCTTCCAGCACGGCCCGCCAGTTCATGCCCAGAGCATAGAAAAACCCCTCTCCCCCGGTGGGAGAGGGGCGCTGCGGAGCAGCGGGGTGAGGGGGTCTCAGTACGGCTGCGCCTCGCGGCTCTTCTGCTCGGCCTGCTCCACGGCCTCGCGCTCGCGCTCCTCGCGGCCCCGGCGCACCTCTGCCAGCCCCTCGGCCACGCGGCGGCCATAGTCCTCGTCGCACCTCGTGAACAGCTCCACCATGCGCTGCTGCACCTCGGGGGTAGCGGCGGAGATGTTCTCCACGAGGTTCTGGATCAGGTCGTCGCGCTCCCAGTCCTCGAAGGCGCGGTACTGCTCGCCCGCCTGCTGGAAGTCGTTGGTGCGCTCGATGGGCGCCCGCTGGAGGTGGCCCCCCACCCAGGGGGTGTATTCCACCACGTCACGCGGCGCTTCACGCAGGCCGTTCATGGAGTTGGGCTCGTAGTTGACGTGCGGGTTTTGCCCCGGTGCCACGTCCACCCGGTAGGCCATCTGCCCGTCGCGCTGGTTGGTGGCGACCTGCCGCCTGGGCGCGTTGATGGGGAGCTGGAGGTAGTTGGTGCCCACCCGGTAGCGCTGGGTGTCCGAGTACGAGAAGGTCCGGCCCACCAGCATCTTGTCGTCACTGAAGTCCAGCCCGTCCACCAGCACGCCCGTGCCGAAGGCGGCCTGCTCGACCTCCGCGAAGTAGTTCTCGGGATTGCGGTCGAGGGTCATCTTGCCGACCGGCAGCCAGGGGAACTGCTCCCTGGGCCAGATCTTGGTGTCGTCGAGCGGATCGAAGTCGAGTTCGGGGTGGTCGTCGTCCGACATGATCTGGACCAGCAGCTCCCACTGCGGGAAGTCGCCGCGCTCGATCGCCTCGTACAGGTCCTGGGTGGCGTGGTTGATGTTCTTGCCCTGGATCTTCTCGGCCTCGGGCTGGGTGAGGTTCCTGATGCCCTGGAGCGGTTCCCAGTGGTACTTCACCAGGACGGCCTCCCCTTTGTCGTTCACCCACTTGTAGGTGTTCACGCCGCTGCCCTGCATCTGGCGGTAGTTCGCCGGGATGCCGTGCGGCGAGAACAGCAGCGTCAGCATGTGCATCGCCTCGGGCGTGTGGCTCATGAAGTCGAAGATGCGCCCGCCGTCCTGCCGGTTGGTCACGGGGTCGGGTTTAAGCGAGTGGATCACGTCCGGGAACTTGATCGCGTCGCGGATGAAAAAGACCTTGAGGTTGTTCCCCACGAGGTCCCAGTTGCCGTCTTCCGTGTAGAACTTCACCGCGAAGCCGCGCGGGTCACGCATGGTTTCCGGCGAGTGGCTGGAGTGGATCACGGTCGAGAAGCGCACGAACACGGGGGTGCGCTTGCCCGGCTCCTGAAAGAGCTTGGCGCGGGTGTACTTGCTCACGGGCTCGTCGCCCACCTTGCCGTAGGCCTCGAAATAGCCGTGCGCCCCGGCCCCGCGCGCGTGCACGACCCGCTCGGGGATGCGCTCGCGGTCGAAGTGGCTGATCTTCTCCAGGAACTGGTAGTTCTCCAGGGTGGCGGGGCCACGGGTGCCCACAGTGCGCTGCTGCTGGTTGTTGCGGACGGGGTGGCCCTGACGGGTGGTCAGGGTGCGCTCGCCCTCTGCGGCGGTGGGGTGGTCGGGCATTTTCTGGTCGCTCATGGGTCCTCCTGTGGCCCAGCGTGGGGCCGGACGACGTGCCCGGCCGTGTGCGGGCCTGCAGTCTCATACGGGTTCCGTCCATTTCCTTTCCTTCCGGGACACCACCGGAAGGAACTCCATCTCCCGGAACCCGCCCTTTCTCCTGCTCGCCTCCGCTCGGATGGAAGCACTTCGTCGGCGATTCCATCGGAGTCCATATCAGACTGCCATACCCTGCCGGGGTGTTCCCCCGCCGGGAGACAGTCTTCAGGGGGGATGAAGCCTGCCCGCTTGCCCCGCTNGCACTTCGTCGGCGATTCCATCGGAGTCCATATCAGACTGCCATACCCTGCCGGGGTGTTCCCCCGCCGGGAGACAGTCTTCAGGGGGGATGAAGCCTGCCCGCTTGCCCCGCTCGGCGACATGAGCCCGCGCCCCGGTGACCCCGCTCCCGACTTTCAGGCCCGTGGACCCCGGCCCCCACGCGGCCCAGGTGCTGGCCGGGGTGCAGGCGCGGGGGGGCGGCGAACGCGTGAGCCTTCAGGCCTCCCGCGCGGCCCGCAGCAGCTCCCCGCTGACGATCAGCCCGCGCACCCGCAGCAGGTCCGGGCGGTAGTAGCGGTCGCGCTCCATCGGCATGACCTCCTGCCGTAGCCGTTCCCAGGCTGCCTGCACGCCCGCGCCCGCCCGCAGCCCGCCGAAGTCGAGCGCCTGCGCCGCTGCCAGCAGCTCGACCGCCAGCACAGACGCCACGTTGTCCACGATCTGCCGCAGGTGCCGCGCCCCGTGCGCCCCCATGCTGACGTGGTCCTCCTGGTTGGCCGAGGTGGGGATGGAATCCACGCTGGCGGGGTGCGCGAGCACCTTGTTCTCGCTGACGAGGGCCGCCGCCGTGTACTGGGCGATCATCAACCCGGAATTGAGGCCGCCCTGGGGCGCGAGAAAGGCGGGCAGGCCGGAGAGGGCCGGGTTGAGCAGTTGCTCGGTGCGGCGCTCGGAGACGCTGCCGAGTTCGGCCACCGCGACCTTGAGGGCGTCGGCGGTCAGGGCGAGCGGCTGGCCGTGGAAGTTGCCGCCGGAGATGACCTCGCCGGTGTCCGGGAAGATCAGGGGGTTGTCGGTGACCGAGGCGAACTCGACCGCCAGCATCCGCCCCGCCGTCTCCAGCGCGTCGTGAGAAGCCCCGTGGACCTGGGGGACCGCCCGCAGGCTGTAGGCGTCCTGCACCCTGCCGCAGTTGGCGTGAGAGGGGGCGATCTCGGATGCCCGCAGGAATTGCCGCAGCTCCCCGGCCACCGCCACCGCGCCGGGGTGGGGGCGCAGGCCGACCACGCCCGCCGAGAACGGACGGTGCGAGCCCGACAGCGCCTCCACCGTCATCGCGGCGGCCAGATTCGCGGTGCCCAGCAGGGTGCGGGCATCATGAAGGGCGAGGGCGAGCAGGCTGCCCATCAGCTGGGTGCCGTTGATCAGGGCCAGACCTTCCTTGGCCTCCAGCACCAGCGGGGCCAGCCCGAGGTCGGCCAGCACGTCCCCGGCGGGGCGGACCTCTCCCCCGACCTCCAGTTCCCCCAGCCCGATCAGCGCCAGGGCCAGATGCGCCAGCGGCGCGAGATCGCCCGACGCGCCCACGCTGCCCTGCGCGGGGATGACGGGGTGGGCGCGGGCGTTCAGCAGCGCGAGCAGCAATTCCACGACCTCTGTCCGCACGCCCGAGTGCCCCAGCGCGAGCGACTGCGCCCGCAGCAGCAGCATCCCGCGCACGACCTCGGCGGGCAGCGGTTCGCCCACCCCGATGGCGTGCGACACGATCAGGTTGTGCTGCAGGAGGGCGAGCTGGTCCCGGCCCACCCGCACGGTGGCGAACTTGCCGAAGCCGGTGTTCACGCCGTAGACGGCCTCGTCGCCGTCCACGATGCGCTCGACGACGGCCCGCGCCCGGAGGATGCGTTCGCGGGCGGCGTCCGCGAGGCTGACGGGTTCGCCGCCGCGCACCACGGCGAGAAAGGTGTCCAGGTCGAGATGGTGGTCCAGAATCACGGCTTGGTCTCCTTGAGGGGCTGCCCGCCCACGTACACCCCGCGCACCGGGTTTGCCCCCAACGCGAAGGCGAGGTCGCGCCAGTCGGCGGAATGCAGGGCGAGAAAGTCGGCCCGCGCACCGGGAACGAGGGCACCCCGGTCGCTCAGGCCCAGGGCGGCGGCGGCATTGACGGTGCAGGCGCTCAGCGCCTCGGCGGGGGTCAATCCACACAGCCGCACGGCGAGGGCGAGGGCCAGCTGCGAGCTGAACACGGGCGAGGAACCGGGGTTGAGGTCCGTTCCCACGGCCACGCACGCGCCCGCGTCCACCAGCGCACGGGCGGGCGCGGCGGGCAGCCCGAGGTGCAGGGTCACGCCGGGGAGAACGGTCGCCACGGTGTTCGAGGCCGCAAGCGCCGCAACCTGTGCCGGGCCGCTCGCCTCCAGATGGTCCACGCTGAGCGCCCCCAGCTCGCAGGCGAGTTCGGTGCCGCCCAGCGTGTGGAACTGGTCGGCGTGCAGCTTGGTGGCGAGGCCGTGGGCTTTTGCGGCTTGCAGCATGGCCCGCGTCTCCTCCAGCGTGAACGCCTCCCTCTCGCAGAACACGTCCACCGCCGCCGCCAGCCCGGCGCGGGCCACGTCGGGGATCAGTTCCTCGCAGACGGCGCGGACGTACCCGGCGCGTCCCTCGGTCGGGGGGACGTGGATCAGCAGGGTGGGAAGGAGCGCGAACTCGCTCCCAAGTTCCCGCACCGCCTCCAGCATCCTGACCTCGGCGTCGAAGTCCAGGCCGTAGCCGCTCTTGACTTCAACAGTCGTCGCGCCCGAATCCCGCAGGGCCTGCAGGCGCGGGCGGGCCAGCGCTACCAACCCGTCCCGCGTGGCCGCCGCCGTCGCCCGCATGGTCGAGCGGATGCCGCCGCCCCGCGCGAGGATGGTTTCGTAGGGCACCCCCTCCACCCGCGCCTCGAAGTCGGCCAGCCGGTCCCCGGCCCAGACCGCGTGGGTGTGGGGGTCCACCAGGCCAGGCACCACGGCCACCCCGCCGAGGTCGCGTTCTTCGGCGGATGCGGGAGCGTCGGCGCGGCGGCCCACCCAGCGAATCCGTCCGCCGGAGACGAGCAGGGCGGCGTCCTCCAGCACGGTCAGCTCGCGCATGGCCGCGCCACGCTGCGGGCCGGGGCGAGGGGTGACAAGCTGGGAAATGCCGGTGTAAAGCATGTCCGTCATCGGAAGACCTCCGCCAGCGTCTCCATGATCAGCCGCGCTCCGATCAGTTCGCTGCGCCCCGAGGGATCGAGGTTCGGCGCGAGTTCCACCAGGTCGAGGCCCACCACCGTGTTGCGGCGGGCCGTCTCCGCCAGCAGCCGCATCGCCTGCCCGTAGCTCAGGCCGTCCGGCTCCGGGCTACTCGTTCCCGGCAGCACGGCGGGGTCGAGGGCGTCGGCGTCCACGCTGAGGTACACGTTCTTCCCGGTCGGCAACCGTGCCAGCACCCCGGCGAGGTCGGCGGCCACCTCTTCCACCGGGATCAGCGTGTGGCCGCGTGCCCGCGCCGCTGCCACCGCCTCCCCATCGAAGCGCAGCCCGCGCAGGCCCACGGTCGTGATGTGGACGAGGTTGGGCAGGGCTTCCGCCGCCCGCCGAAAGGGGCTGGAGTTGGAATAGCGGGTGTCGTTGCGGGTGTCGGTGAAGTCCAGATGCGCGTCGAGCTGGACGACATGCAGCTCCGGCACGTCGCCAAAAGCCCGCAGCAGCGGAAAGGTGACGGAATGGTCGCCCCCCAGAAACACCGGCAGGCGGCAGCGTTCCCGCACCTGCCGCGCCGCGTCGGTGGTGCGGTCGCGGGCGAGTTCGGGTTCGAGGGAAGGCAGCACCACGTCGCCCGCGTCGGTGAAGGTCACGCCCCCCAAGCGGGTGGTGCCGTCCAGCCCGGTAAAGGGGGGCACGTACCGCAGGGACGCCTCCCGCAGCGCACGCGGCGCGAAGCGGGCGCCGGGGCGGAAGCCCAGCGCGATGTCGAAGGGGATGCCCAGCACGCCCACGTCCGAGCGCCAGTCGCCGTCCGGGGCTGCGTGCGGGGCGCGGGCAAAGGTGGCGATGCCGCTGTAGGGAAGGTGGCCAGGAGCAGTCACGCGGCCTCTCCCCATACCATGTCCCCATGACCGACTCCGCGTTTCAGGCCATGAGCGTGGAGGAGTACCTGCGCTCGGAGGAAAGCAGTCCCCACAAGCGCGAGTACGTGGGCGGCTTCGTGTACCCGCTGCACGCGCACGCGGGGGTGAGTCAGCCGCACTCGCTGATCACCGGGAACATCTTTGCGGCGCTGCACCCCCACGCGAGGCGGCGGGGCTGCCGCCTCCATCACACCGATATGCGTCTGCACGTCGGCCACAGCATGTTCTACCCCGACGTGATGCTGGCGTGCGGACACGGCACGCCCCACGACTTTTACGAGACGACCCCCTGCCTGCTGGCCGAGGTCCTCTCGCCCAGCACCGCCGCCAACGACCGGGTGGGCAAGTACGCGATGTACACCGGCATCCCGACCCTCCAGACCTACCTGATCGTCGAGCAGGCCGAGCGCCGGGTCTACGAGTACCAGCGGGCGGGAGAAGAGTGGCGGCTGCGCGAGGTGGCCGGGGACGGCGAGGTGGGCGTGCCGTGCCTGGGCCTGAGCCTCACGCTGGAGGACGTGTACGGCGGGGTGATCGAACCGGGCTGACCTCACGGCCTGTCCCCGACTCCCAGGCTCGGCAGGTCCAGCCCCCGCTCCCGCGCCACGTCGAGCGCAAGGTCGTAGCCCGCGTCCGCGTGGCGGATCACGCCCATGCCGGGGTCGTTGGTCAGGCAGCGGCTCAGGCGCAGGGCCGCTTCCGGCGTCCCGTCCGCGACCGCGACCAGCCCGGCGTGCTGCGAGAAGCCCAGGCCCACGCCGCCGCCGTGGTGAAAGCTCATCCACGCCGCGCCCGACGCGATCCCCACCCCGAAGTTCAGCAGAGGCCAGTCGGACACGGCGTCCGAGCCGTCCTTCATCGCCTCCGTCTCGCGGTAGGGGCTGGCCACACTTCCGGCGTCGAGGTGGTCGCGGCCGATCACGATGGGCGCTTTCAGCCGTCCGTCGGCCACCATCTCGTTAAAGAGGAGTGCGGCGCGGTCGCGTTCGCGGTAGCCCAGCCAGCAGATGCGGGCGGGCAGGCCCTGAAAGGCGATCTGGTCGGCGGCGTAGGTCAGCCAGGATTGCAGCCGCTCGTCCTCCGGGAACAGCTCCAGCAGGGCCCGGTCGGTCGCGCGGATGTCCTCGGGGTCACCAGAGAGGGCCACCCAGCGGAAGGGGCCGCGTCCCTCGCAGAACGAGTCGCGGATAAAGGCGGGCACGAAGCCGGGATAGTCGAAGGCATTCTCCACCCCCGCCTCACGCGCCCGCTGCCGCAGGTTGTTGCCGTAGTCGAAGGCGACCGCGCCCCGCCGCTGGAGTTCCAGAATCGCGCGGACGTGCGCGGCCATCGCCTCGTAGGCGCGGCGGCGGTACTCCTCGGGCTCGTCCTGGCGCAGGCGGGAAGCGTCCTCGTCGGCGGTGACGGGCGGAATGTAGCCCCACATGGGGTCGTGTGCGCTCGTCTGGTCGGTCACGAGGTCGGGGGTGTAGCCGATCTCCACCAGCCGGGCAATCAGGTCGGCGGCGTTGCCGAGCAGCCCGATGGAGCGGGCTTCCCCCGCCGCCTTGAAGCGCTCGGCCCGCGCGATGGCGTCCTCCAGCGAGTCGGCCACCTCGTCGAGATAGCGGGTGTCCAGCCGTTTCTGGATGCGGGTGGGGTCGATCTCGACGGTGATGCTGACGCCGCCCGCGAGCTTCACCGCGAGCGGCTGAGCGCCGCCCATGCCGCCCAGCCCGGCGGTCACGGTGACGGTGCCCTTCAGGGAGCCGCCGAAATGCTTGCGCCCCGCCGACGCGAAGGTCTCGTAGGTGCCCTGGAGGATCCCCTGGGTGCCGATGTAGATCCAGCTTCCGGCGGTCATCTGGCCGTACATGGCGAGCCCGGCGCGGTCGAGGCGGTCGAATTCCTCCCAGGTCGCCCAGTACGGCACGAGGTTGGAGTTGGCGAGCAGCACGCGGGGGGCCCACTCGTGGGTTTTCAGCACGGCAACCGGCTTGCCCGACTGGATCAGCAGCGTCTCGTCGTTCTCCAGACGGTCGAGCGTCTCCACGATTCGGTGGAAGGCGGGCCAGTTCCGCGCCGCCTTGCCGCGTCCGCCGTACACGATCAGCTCGGCGGGGTGCTCGGCCACCTCGGGGTCGAGGTTGTTCATCAGCATCCGCTTGGCGGCCTCCTGCATCCAGCCTTTGGCGGTTTTCTGGGACCCACGCGGGGCACGGATCACGGGAGCGGACGGGTCGGTGGTCTGGGTCATGGGAGAACCTCTGGGGGGAGACAGGGACGGAGCGGGGGTGGTCTGCCTATCTTCCGCGCTCCCGGCCCGCCCACAAGCCGACTCTCCGCATAGTCCGGAAACCCTCCAGCCCACATCCTCTACCCTGCTCGCATGTCCCGCACCCAGAGCACCGTCCTCAGCGCCGTGCGGCTGCTGGAACTGTTCGACGCGGACCAGACGGAATGGACGCTGGGCGAGCTGGCGCGGAAGGTCGGGCAGCCCACGTCCACCGTTCACGAGGGGCTGAATACGCTGGTCGCCACCGGCCTGCTGACGCGGGTGGGCTGGGGCCGCTACCGGCTGGGGTGGCGGCTGCTGAAGCTGAGTTCGGCCCTGTACGGCAGCCTGCCCTGGTATGCGCCCGCGCACGCGGCGATGGAGCGGGTGGCGCGGGGAACGCATCTGCTGGCCTTTCTGTGCGTGCTGGACGCCCCACCGGGAGAGAGTGGCCGGGTGCTGTGCGTGGCCCGCAGCGTGCAGGGCCGGGATGGGCCGCCCGTCGCGGGGGAACTGGACTTCGAATTGCCCCCCCACGCCACCGCGAGCGGAAAACTGCTGCTGGCGCTGGCAGGACGGGCCCTCCCCTCGCCCGCTCCGGCCTACACGGCGGCCACCCGCACCGACCCCGCCGCCTGGGAGGCCGAGGCCGCCGCCATCCGGGGCGCCGGGCACGCGGAAAGCGCCGACG
>NZ_JASNGB010000096.1 GCF_030271215.1 Deinococcus rhizophilus
AGCGCGGCCCGGCCTCCGCCCGGCGGCAGCGTCACCCGCCACAGCGCCGCGCCCACGCCCTGCTCGTGGTCCGGCTCGCCCCGCGCCTCGTCGTGCCGGAGGGAGACGCGCTGGGGGAAGGGCTGCGGGGACAGCTCCTCCACGGCAGCGTCGGGGGCGTGCAGCCTCACCCACGTCTCCCGCGTGCCGCGCACCACACAACGCGTCCCCTCCACCCCGAAGGCCAGCTCCGGCGCCCGCTCGTGCGTGTGGTGCATATCCCGGTCCGCGAAGAAGCCCCCCAGGGTCAGCGTGACGGCCTCCCGCGCCTCCACCTCGTAGAGAAAGACCACCGCGCCCGAGTGCCGGGGCATGAAGGTTCGCCGCCGCACCCGCACGCCGCCGACGAGCTGCTCGCGCTCGGGCAGCAGGTCGCGCAGGGTCACCCCGGTCAGCCACGTCAGGCCGCCGCCCTCGAAGACGTTCGGGGCCAGTTCCAGCGCGTGCAGGCTGACCTCGCCCTGGCCCGTGCTCACCCGCTCCAGCGGCGAGACGAGGTGCTGCCAGCGGCCCACCGGGGGCTGGTGGCTGACCGCCAGCCCCGAGTAGCAGCGGGTAGGCACCCCGGCGAGGCTGCTCAGCGCGAAACCGCCCAGCCCGTCGCTGAGCAGCACTTCGAGGTCGGGGTCGCGGGCCTGAAGGGGACCATAAGACCGGAGGGCAGCGGGTGAGGAGGACATGGGCCTCAGCATGCCGGGCGCGGGGGGGCGCGTGGTAAACTGCCTTGTCCCGCCAGAACTCCGGTGGACGACAGCCGCCTTCCAGCCAGCGTGCAGGAGGCGTGCGGAGGTGATGAAAATAGCGAAAGAACACAAGGTCAACGAGCAGATTCGCGTCCGGCAGATTCGCTTGATCGGCGCGGAGGGCGAGCAGATCGGGATCATTGACACGCGCGACGCGATGACGATGGCGCGTGAGAAGGGCCTCGACCTCGTGATGGTCAGCCCGCAGGCTGTGCCGCCCGTTTGCCGCCTCCTCGATTATGGCCGCTTCCGCTACGAGCAGCAGCAAAACGAGAGGGAAAACCGCAAGCGTGCCCGTGGTCAGGAGGTCAAGGCGATCAAGTTCCGTGTCAAGATCGACGACCACGACTTCAAGACCAAGACCGGACACGTCCGCCGCTTCCTCGAAGAGGGCCACAAGGTCAAGGTCACCATCATGTTCCGTGGCCGCGAGCGGACCCATCCCGAACTCGGCGAGCGCATCTTGCACCGGGTCGCCGACACCCTGGCCGACATCGGCGCCCCCGAGGGCATGCCCTCCATGATGGGCATGGACATGAACATGATCATGGCTCCCAAGGCGGCTCCCAAGCCCAGGGCCACCGAGTCCGGCGAGGCCCGCGCCGACGAGGGGCAAACCGCCGAGGCTCCGGCTCCTGCCGGGGAAGCTCCGGTCAGCCCGGCCCCGAGCGCGTAACCTTTTCCAGCCTTCCAGCGGCCTGCCTCCCGGGGTGGGCCGCTGGCCTGTTGTGGGCGGTGTGGTGGGTGGGGGCAGAGAGTAGGCGGTGCAGCCTGCCCTGACTGGTTGAAGCCCGGTCCACCTTCTGCCCGCGCCCGAGCGGCTAGGCTGCGGCCCATGATCAAGATGTACACGACGAGCTGGTGCCCCGACTGCGTGGTCGCCAAACGCGCCCTGACCCAGAAGGGCATTGCTTTCGAGGAGATCAACATCGAGCAGGACGAGGCGGCGGCCGAGTACGTGATGAGCGTGAACGGCGGTAAGCGCAGCGTGCCCACCCTGGTAAGCGGCGACGTGGCCCACAGCCTCAGCGGCTTCCGCCCGCAGAAGCTCGACGCCTTTCTGGCCGAAGCCGGGCTGTAACGCCGGCCCTGGGTGACAGGGAGAGGGGTCGGCATGGCCACGGCATGGCCACCTCCCCTGCTTCGTTCCCCAGCCGCATGCGGTTGCCCCCGCCCCGCCTCGCCCGCTATCCTGCTTCCCATGAGCCTCCTTGCCCATCACTCCGGTCTGGTGATGAGGGCGGGAGCGTCCCGGCGACAGCCGATGCCCGGTCAGGTCACGCGAACTTCCTGCGCCTGAAAGCCCCTCAGCGGCTCTCAGGCGTTTTGCTGGATCACGCGGCCAGACCGGGTCTTTTCTTGCCTTTTGCCAGGCCTTTCTGAAGGAGTTTCCATGCACGTCACCCTCCCCGACGGAAAACAACTCGATCTGCCCCAGGGCGCCACGGCCCTCGACGCCGCCCGCGCCATCGGCCCCCGCCTCGCAGGTGACGCGCTGGCCGCAACCGCCAACGGTGACCTGGTAGACCTGATGTCCCCGCTGCCCGACGGGGCGAGCATCACCCTGATCACCAAGAAGAACCCCGCCGAGGCCGCGCCCCTCTTCCGGCACTCGCTGGGCCACGTGATGAGCCAGGCGGTGGGCGAGTTCTACCGCGCCAAGGGCTACGGCCCGCAGGACATCAAGCGCGGCGTCGGCCCCAGCATCGAGAACGGCTGGTATCAGGACTTCGATCTGCCCGAGCCGCTGCGGGAAGAAGACCTGCCCGAGATCGAGCGGATCATGCGCGAGATTATCGGGCGCGGTCTGGACTTTTCCCGCCGCGAGGTCAGCAAGGACGAGGCGCTCGCGCAGTTCCCCCACGACCCCTACAAGGCCGAACTGATTCGCGAACTGCCCGACGATGAGGCGATCACGCTCTACCAGCAGGGCGACTACGTGGACCTCTGCCGGGGGCCGCACTTCCCGAACACGGGCAAGCTTCCGGCCGCCTTCAAGCTGATGTCGACCAGCGGCGCGTACTGGCGCGGCAACGAGAAGAACCCGATCCTGCAGCGGATTTACGGGGTCGCCTTCGCCACGGGGAAGGAGCTCGACGGGTACCTTGAACGGCTGGAGGAGGCCAGGCGGCGTGACCACCGCAAGCTGGGCCGCGAGCTGGAACTCTTCACCATCGATCCGATGGTCGGCAAGGGCCTGCCGCTGTGGCTCCCGAACGGCACGGTGCTGCGCGAGGAACTCAGCCGCTTCCTGAAAGAGCAGCAATTCCAGCGCGGGTATCAGGGCGTGGTGACGCCGAACATCGGCAACCTCGACCTGTTCCGCACGTCCGGGCACTACCCCTACTACGCCGAGAGCCAGTTCAATCCCATCGACGTGGACGACGAGCAGTACATGCTCAAGCCGATGAACTGCCCCTTCCACGTGCGAATCTACGCCAGCAAGCCGCGCAGCTACCGCGACCTCCCGGTGCGGCTGGCCGAGTTCGGCACGGTGTACCGCTACGAGATGAGCGGCGAACTCAATGGCCTGACCCGCGTGCGCGGCTTTACCCAGGACGACGGACACATCTTCGCCCGGCCTGACCAGCTCAAGAAGGAATTCCTGGACGTGCTCGACCTGACCGTTTTCGTCCTGAAGACCTTCGGCATGGAGGACGTGCGCTTCCGGGTGGGCGTGCGCGACCCCGAATCCGACAAGTACGTCGGTTCGCCCGAGAACTGGGACACCGCCGAGCGCGGAATTATGGAGGCGGTGGAGGAAGTCGGCCTGCCGTATGCGGTCGAACCCGGCGACGCCGCCTTTTACGGCCCCAAGCTGGACTTCATCGTCAAGGACGTGCTGGGCCGCGAGTGGCAGCTCGGGACCATCCAGGTGGACTACAACCTGCCCGAACGCTTCGACATCTCGTATGTGGGCGAGGACGGCCAGGACCACCGCCCGGTGATGATCCACCGCGCCCCCTTCGGCAGCCTGGAGCGCTTCGTGGGCATCCTGATCGAGCACTACGGCGGCGACTTCCCGCTGTGGCTGGCACCCCGGCAGGTCGTGGTCATTCCCATCGCCGACCGCCACATTCCTTACGCCGAGACGCTCGCCAGCGAGTTCAAGGCTGCCGGAATGCGCGCCGAGGTGGACGACTCCGCCAACCGCATGAACGCCAAGGTCCGCACGGCCGAACTCTCCAAGATTCCGGTCATGCTGATCGTGGGCGATCAGGAGGAGGCGCGGCGCGAGGTCAGCGTCCGCGAGCGGACCCCGGAAGGCCACAAGGAGCGCAAGGGCGTGGACTTCGCCGGGCTGCTGGCCGAGTTGGGGGAACGGGTGCGCACGCGGGACTGATACGGACTCCGATGGAGTCGCCTACGAAGTGATTCCATCCGAGCGGAGGCGAGAAGGAGAAAGGGCGGGTTCCGGGAGATGGATGGACTTCCGGTGGTGTTCCGGAAGTCAAGGAATTGGACGGAATCCGTATGAGTTCCCTGAGTTCAACCAGTCTTGGCCGTCCCCGGTGGGTGGGGACGGCCACTTGCCATACCGCCGCCTTGAATCCGGTGCCCGTGGCCGCTACGCTGGACCATCTTCAAAATTCAGCGCAGTCCTGCAAGGAGTGGTGGATGATCCGATTCTGGAAGGTGGCGGCCCTGATGGCCGGTTCGGCGGCGTTGCTCACGGCATGTGGGGGCACAGCCCCGCCCAGCACTGCGGCAGGCTTGCAGGCCCAGGCCCGCAAGGCTCCGGCCCCCGCGCCCACGCGGGATCCCATCCTGTTCGTCCACGGCTACAACTCCAGCGGCTCGGTCTGGACCACGATGGTCGGGAGCTTCAAGCGCGACGGCTGGACCGACGCGGGGCTGTTCGCCTGGAGCTACGACACCCGGCAGTCCAACGCGATCACGGCCGACCTGATCCGGCAGAAGGTAGACGAGATTCTGGCACAGACCGGGGCGGCCCGCGTCGACGTGATCACCCACTCGATGGGCGGGCTGTCCTCGCGCTACTACCTCAAGAACCTCGGCGGCGACGCGAAGGTGGACGCCTGGGTCTCGCTGGGCGGGCCCAACCACGGCACCGATTTCGCCCTGGCCTGTTTCGACGCCTCCTGCGTGGAGATGCGCCAGGGGTCCAGCTTCCTGACGGCCCTGAACAGCACCGACGAGACCCCCGGCGTCTCCCGCTACGGTACCTGGTGGTCGCCCTGCGACGAGATCATCAACCCCGACCGGAGCGTGCTCCTGAGCGGCGCGGCAAACACCCAGACCGCCTGCCTGACCCACAGCCAGCTGTACCAGAGCAGCACGGTCTATGCCGGGGTGCGCGACTTCGTGAACCGTTGAGGCCACGGTTTACCGCCGCTGGGCTTCCTCGGCCAGCACCGCCTTCAGCAGGTCGGGCCGGTCGGTGATGATCCCGTCCACGCCCATGCGGATCAGGCGGCGCATCTCGGCGGGGTCGTTGGTCGTCCATACCTGCACGGCCACCCCCCGCGCGTGCATGGCCCGCACGAAACCGGGCGTGACCACCGTGATGTTCCCCGCCCGCACCGGCACCTGCGCGACCCGGCCCGGCAGCGGCGCCAGCCCGGCCAGGCCCACCTTGCCCAGCAGCACGGGCAGACGCAATTCGCGCTCGGTCATGCTGGTCACCACCTCGGGGCAGGCGGTGCGGAACTCGTTCAGTGCCCGGTCACTGAAGCTCGCAGCGATCACCCGCCCGGTGGCCCCGGCGTCCCGCAGCGCCTTGCAAAATGGCGCGGCGATACTCGGCGATTCCTGCTTGAGTTCGATGATCACCGGCAGGTTCGGAAATTCGGTGAGCACCTCCGAGAGCAGCGCGACCTGCACCCCCTGCCCCCGGTAGGGAAAGGTCTGGCCTCCGTCTGGCGAGAAGGCGTAGCCCGCGTCGGCGGCCCGCACCTGCGCCAGCGTCAGGTCCGCGATGGGGCCCCGCGTGTCGGTCAGGCGGTCGAGCGTGGCGTCGTGCGAGAGCACCAGTACGCCGTCGCGGGTGGCATGCATGTCCATCTCCAGCAGGTCCACGCCCAGTTCGGCGGCGTGTCGGTAGGCGGGCAGCGTGTTGCTGGGGCGCAGGAGTTCGCCGCCTTGGTGCGCGATGTTGAGGGTGCGGCCCTGGACATAGGGGTTGGCGGGCGGAGTGCTGGCGGCACAGCCGACGAGGAGCGCGGCGATCAACCCGGCAGGCAACAGTCTGGACATGGTGCTTCCCACTGTAGCCTGCGCCGCCGTGCGCTTTACAGCTCCGGGGGGCCGTGCTAACATTCCTTCCGCTGGGAGAGAAGTGCCCTCCAGCCCCGCCCCAAGGCGCTGTAGCCAAGTGGTAAGGCAGAGGTCTGCAAAACCTCCACCACCGGTTCGAGTCCGGTCAGCGCCTCCAAGATTTTCCCCGCAGCCTCCGCGCTGCTCCCCGGTACAGACTCGTAGCTCAGGGGTAGAGCACTACATTGACACTGTAGGGGTCAGGAGTTCAAATCTCCTCGAGTCTACCAACACGGCTCCCGCTCAGGCGGGGGTTTTTCCTTTTGGGAGGACAAGACGAAACCCCCGGTACCTGTCCGGGGGTCGTCCTGTACGTGCAGGTGCCTACTCCTTGACGCCTCCGGCCACGGTTCCGCCCACGAAGTAGCGCTGGAAGCCGTAGAACAGGCCCACGATGGGCAGTGCCCCCAGGGTTGCGGCGGCGGCAAAGATGCCCCACTGGGTCGAGAACTGACCCTGGGTGAAGCTCAGCAGCATCACGCCGACGGTCCACTTCTCCACGCCAGTCAGCAGCACGTTCGCCAGGATGAACTCGGCGTAGGTGCCGATGAACTGGTTCAGGAAGATAAAGGCCAGCATCCCGCCCGAGAGCGGCAGCACCACCCGCAGGAAGGTCTGCCAGCGGGTCGCGCCGTCCTCTCTAGGGGTCAAAAGTCAGATGGAGGCTTGAGAAGTCGGCTCCTGTACGGTGTTTTCTGCAATGAAAGACACCCGGAGCCGACCCGCTCAGTCTAGCCTCACTGCCCTGCTTGCTGAGCACTTCCCGCTTGATCCTCGTCGCCTGACCGTCCTGNTCGACGTAGCCCTTGAAAATCCAGGTATTGAAAGCGATGGCCCCGCCCGAGTAGGCCAGGATCAGGCCGGTGAAGGTGTTGGTCAGGCCCAGCAGCACCATCAGGGCGTAGACGGCCACCAGTGCCAGGAAGACTGGGAACATCTGGATAAAGATGTAAAAGAGCAGCATCTGGAAGCGCCCCGGAAAGCGCAGCCGCGCCATCGCGTACCCGGAGGTGGTCGAGAGCAAGATCGCCAGCACCCCGGTCAGCCCCGACACCAGCATGGTGTTGCGGACCGACAGCACGAAGCGGCTCTCGTTGTCGGGGCCGGTGAACTGCGCCGGGGTCATGAAGGCCACCAGCACCGCCAGCGCCCCGACCAGCGCGTACATCGCCCAGGTGCGGGCGCGGGCCAGGCGCTCGCTCTCGCGGCCCAGGCGACCCACCAGCGCGAGCAGCAGCACCGCCGCCAGCGCCGCCCCGCCGACCCCTGCCAGCAGCAGTTGCCAGCCCGGGATGGTGATGCCGTTAAACAGCCGGGTGAAATTGTCCAGGTTCAGCACGTCCAGGTTGGGCAGCAGACCGGAGCGGTAGAGAACACTCGGGTTCTCGAAGTCGGGGAAGGCGAACAGGCTGTTGCGAGGGTCGAAGGCCGCCAGCAGCACGTAGAAGAGGGGATAGATCGCCACCAGGACGACCAGAATCAGAAAGAGGTGCGTGAGCTGGTCGCCCAGCACCGCGAAGTAGCTGATCCGGCGCCCGGTGCGGGCCTGCCCGACGCGCTGCCCGATCAGGCTGGTCAGCGCCAGCACGCCGCTCGCCGCCAGCAAGAAGAGCAGGAAGCGCACCCAGCCCCGCTCCACAAAGTAGATGGAAAAGCTGCGCTGACGGTCCTGCATGCTCTGCACGAGGAAGTACGCCAGCACGCCAAACCCCACCAGCAGGGCGGCCAGCACCAGCCAGGGCAGGGCGCGGCGCAGCAGACTCGGTTCCTGGTGGACGTAGCCGCCGGGAGGCAGATTCTGGTCACGGGGAGCGGTGGTCATCGCCGGGCCTCCTCAAACACGCCTGCCGCCTTGAAATTCACCAGGCTGATGGCGAGGGTCAGGAAAAAGATGATCAGCGCGATGGCGCTGGCCAGGGCGTAGTTCTGCCCCCCGCTGGCTGCGAACGCGGTGTTGTAGCCCCACGACAGCAGGATGTCGGTGCTCTGCGCGGTGGCCTCGCGGCCTTCCTGCGGCGGCCCGCCCTGGGTGAGCAGGTAGATGATGCCGAAGTTGTTGAAGTTGAAGGCAAAGCCCGACAGCAAAATCGGGGTAAAGGAGGTCCGCAGCAGCGGCAGCGTGATGCTCTGAATCTGCTGCCAGCGGCTCGCCCCGTCGATGCTGGCCGCCTCGTAGAGGTCGTCGTTGATGGTTGCCAGCGCACTGATGGTGGCCGTCATCATGTAGGGAAAGCCCAGCCACAGGTTGACCAGCAGCACGCTGATCTTGGCCCACAGAGGATCGCCCAGCCAGGGAATCGCCGCAATGCCCAGCAGTCCCAGCGTCTTGTTCACGATGCCGAACTGCTGGTTGAGCAGCGCCTTCCACATCTGCACGCTGATCACCGCCGGAATCGCCCAGGGCAAGAAGAGCAGCGTGCGGTAGATGTTGCGTCCCTTGAGCCGCTTGTTGTACAGCAAGATGCCCAGCAGCAGCCCGGCGAGGGCATTGATGACCACGGTGGCAAAGGCGAACGTCACCGTCCACAGGAAGACCGGCCACAGCGCACTGCTGGCCCGTGCGAAGATCTCGCGGAAGTTGGCCAGACCCACGTTCTCGTAGCGGTTGATGCGCGTCACGCTCACGGGAACGAAGGTCTCGGCGACGGGCGCGGCAAGGGTAATGCTGCGACCATCCACCGAGGCGATCTGGGACCGCACGGGGGTAGAGGCATCCTCGTCGTACAGCACTGCCGTGTCACCCACGCAGGTGGGATTGACGCAGCGCAGGAACCCAGCCAGGGCCTCACTGTCCGGAATCTCGGCCAGTGTGAGCGTGCGGCGGTCCGGCGAGAGCGCCGCCTCGGTCCGCACACCGGTATCAGGGTTGCCGCTGTTCTGCCCGCTGTAGTTGGTAAAGGCGTAGTTGACCGTGAGTACGATGGGCAGCACCGTGAACGCTGCGAGGAACACCAGCGACGGCACGAGGTAATACCAGCTCACCATCCAGGGAAAGAGCCGCGCCACCACCGGCATGCCCAGCAGCAGCGCCCCCAGGGTGTACACCAGAATCAGGTAGGGAGGCGCTTCGGGCACAAAGCGGGCCGTCACACCGGACAGCAGCCAGCCGATCAGCACGGCGCCGCCCAGCAACACGGCCAGAATCAGAATCGCCAGCAAAATGCCGCGCATGCCGTCCGGGGGAACGGTGGTGCGCGGTCGGGGAGAAGACGCGGTCAGGGTCATAGGGGTAAGGGACCTCCTGGGACACGAGGGGCGGGAGAGGAACCCGGGGCAGCCGGGACGGCACCGGGAACGTGAAACTGGCTCTCACCATACTCCTCTGCAGGCTTCGGCGGAGCAGCCTGTCCCCGGCACAAGACCTGCTTGAGAACCACACCTGCGCTCAGAACACCCACTCAGAGCAACACAGAGGAGAGGCCGGGTGCGCCTGGCCTCTCCTCTGTGCGGAACTTAAATCACTTGATGTTCTTGTTGATCTCCTGCACGGCCCGGTCGTTGATCTGGGCGTAGTTCTGGTTGGGGCGCTGCACGCTCTGGGCGACCGCGTTGCTCCAGGGGGCCCACACTGCGCCCATCTCCACGACGTTGGGCATCGGGGTGCCCAGGCTGATGGTCCGGCCGAAGCCCACGACCACCGGGTCACTCTTGAGCTTGGTGCGTGCCGACAGGCTCACCGGAATGCGCCCGCCCGCCTTGTTGAAGGAGACCTGCGCGTCGCTCTTGACGATCTCGCGGGCGAACTGCGCCGCGACCGCCTTGTTCTTGCTGTAGGCGTTGAGCATCGCGCCCTGCACGCCCACGAAGGGGCTCCACTTGCTGCTCGCGCCGGGAGGGGTGGGGAAGGGCACAATGCCGAAGTTGATGCCTGCCTTCTTGAAGTCGTCCATGTCCCACGGGCCCGTCAGGACCATGGCGAGGCGGCCGTCCACAAAGGCACTCTTGGCGGCGCTGCCGTCCACGCCCTCAGGGACGAGGTTGTACTTGTAGCGCAGGTCGTTCAGGAACGCGCCCGCCCTGTCGGCACCCGCGTTGGCGAGACCCACGTCCTTGGTGTTGACCGTGCCGCCCGTGTTCTTGAACACGTAGCCACCGTAGGCGCTGATCACGCCGTAGTTCATGTAGGCGTTGCTGAGGTCCGTCAGGAAGCCGAAGCGGCCACTGCCGGTGTTCTTCTGGGCCGCGCTGAGAAACTGCGACCAGGTGGTCGGAGCGTTGGGCACCAGCTTCTTGTTGTAGACCAGAGCGACGGACTCGGCGAACATCGGCAGGCCGAACAGCTTGCCCCGGTAGGTCATGGCCGAGAGCGCGGTCTTGTCCAGGTCGCTGCGGCTGGTCACGTAGCGGTCCATCGAGTCGATCACGCCCGCCGCTGCAAGCTGCCCGAGGCGGTCTTGCGGCAGCGTCAGCACGAGGTCCGGGCCCTGACCCTTGGGCGCACTCTGAATCAGCTTGTCGGGAATCTGGTCAAAGGGCACGCTGACCAGCTGAACATTGTGGCCGGTCTTGTTCTTGAACGCGGTCGCCTGAGAGCGGAGCCAGGTCAGCTCACCCTCACCGAAGTGGGTCCAGACCGTGATGTTGGCCGCGCTGGCGCTTCCCAGCAGGGCGAGGGACAGGACCGTCAGTGCTTTTTTCATGGCAACTCCTTGGAGAAGCGGACTTTTCCTGAACCGCTTCCAGTGATGGAACGTGCAATCGGGCCACCTGGGAGGTCGGGCAGAGCCGAGACAATATGGGGAATTCACTCCGGTGACTGGGGACCAGTATAGGCAACAGGACGAGACTTGACAAGGGTAGACTCAAGGCTGTTCTTTCACGTTTCTGTCAGGAAAAATGCATCTTATTGCACCGACTTCAAAGAAGCTGACGCCCGGGGGAAGATCAGGGGTTTGAACGTCCTGACCGGTCGGTCAGGTGGGGTGCTAGACTGACCCCATGACCGCCGCTTCTCCCCGCCCACGCGGCCCCCTCTCGCCCAAGGTGATCCTGTTCCTGACCATCTTTGTCGCCATGCTGGGCCTGAGCGTGCTGTTTCCCATCATCGCGCCGCTGGGACGGGAACTTGGCCTCTCGGTGACGCAGATCGGGTGGTTCTCGACGGCGTACAGCCTCGCGCAGTTCGTCTTCTCGCCGATCTGGGGCAGCCGCAGCGAGCGGGTGGGGCGCAAACCGGTGCTGATTCTGGGATTGGTCGGCTTCTCGCTGAGCTTCGGGCTGTTCGGGGTGCTGGCGGTGTTGGGGGCGCAGGGGGTACTGGCTGGGGGGGTGCTGTTTGGCCTGCTGGTGGCCTCCCGCGTGGTGGGCGGCATCCTGTCGAGTGCCACCCTGCCCACCGCCCAGGCGATGATGGCCGACCTCAGCAGCGAGAAAGATCGCGCCGCCGCGATGGGGCTGATCGGCGCGGCCTTCGGGCTGGGCGTGGTGTTCGGCCCGGCGCTGGGGGCCGCGCTCTCGGGCTTCGGGCTGACCGCGCCCATCTTCTTCAGCGCGGGGCTGGGGCTGCTCACGGCGCTCGCCGCGTGGC
>NZ_JASNGB010000097.1 GCF_030271215.1 Deinococcus rhizophilus
CGCCCCCACCCGTTTCTCCATGACGTTATTATGTCAAATGCTCTAGCCGGTCCGCCACGACCTTGGGCGGCACGCCCCGGCGAATCAGCAGGCTCGCCGCCGTGTGCCGCAGGTCGTGGAAGCGCAGACGCGGTTCACGGCAATTCAGTCGCTCCCTAGATCAAGTACCTCTTCATCGTCATCGCTGCTGTAGTCGGGAATGTAATCCTTGATTAGGTGCCCGAAGAACAAAGGGGCCGGGAATTTAGTCCATCCGTCGTAGTGGGCATAACGTCGTCGCAACTTCGATGTGATGTCCACAATCCCACGCAGGCTCAGCCCACCCGCGCTGATCACCGCCACCTCAAGAGCCTCGGGGGTGGCATATCCATCCGTGTGCGGGGCGAGTTCTCGCCGCGTGTCGCCTCTACCGATTTTGATGGTCTTCAGCGAACCCGACATGCCGCGTGTGGGCTGAAGGTTGGTCGCTCCTATGCTCAGGAACGTCGCCCCGACCGGATTCTCCAAGCCTTCAGCCTCGCCGATCAGATAGGTCTCACTCTCCGTCCAGCGCGGAGTTGGGAACCTTACGCCCGCGACCTCGACCTCCTGTTCGCCCTGACGCAGCACCTTAGCGAAGGGGTCCAATGTCCGCAGCCGCAGCAGCGTCAGGTTCGGCCAGGACTTCTGAAGGCGAGAGGGGCTCTCCCTGGGTTCGAACCGCAGATCGTCAAACTCGATGTACTTGTCGTACAACCCAGGCCAGAAGGCGCTGACTGTGTCGCCATCGATGAACACGATCTCGGCCAGGCCGTCACTCTTACCTGTATCCGCTTCGTCGAGCAGTGCATTGAAGAAGGTCTGTACCTTCTGCCGGTCCCCCCGCTCTCGGGGGTTCAGCTTCGATGTGCTGCCCTGAAGCTGGAATGTCGCCTCGCGCAGGGAGACCCAGCCAGTCGCCCCGCTCGGCAGTAGCAGGTTCGCTTCCGTCTGCTGGGAATCCAGGTCAACCCGCAGGCCCATCGGCACAGTCGTCGGCTCATTGCCCTGGCCCCGCCGGCTGTTCACCGTCGCGACGGTCAGCGCCAGGATGCGTCCTCGCATGGCCGGCGTGCCGGCGCTCAACTCTCCAGAATCGTCGTTCACCGGCACTAGGATGCCCAGGGACTCCCACACCAGATCCTGGAACGCCCGGATGGTGCGCCGGATGAAGTCCTTGTCGTCCTTGTCCTCCTGGATGGGCCTCAGGTACTGCGCGTGCACCTTCAAATTCTTCAGGATGGCCACTTTGGACGCCCGCTTGTTCACCGGGTCGTTGACGTCGTCGCCCTCTCCGCGCGGCACGATCAGCATCACGCCGTCAAAGGGGCCCTGCAGTTCCCGCAGGAAAGAGGTCCATCTCTCCAGCCGGCGCGCGGCACGTTCGGCCGGTCGGTCACCCGGCCCTGGGAGAGAACTGACGGAGCCGTACGTCTGCTCGGGCATGGCCTGCCGCGTGATTACAACGTCCTCTCCGAGGGCCTTCACAAGAATCTCCGCCGCCCTTACCGCGCTCGCGTCATGCCCCGCGGCATGCAGCAGCAGCAGACGGTAAGGCTGGACGTAATGCTGCTGCATGCGCCGCCGTTCCACATTCGCCCAGTCCCTGGCCGCCTTCAGCTTGTCCGCAACATACTTTGCTGCCGTCCCTGCGTCGATCTGCTTCTGCGTCGGTTGCGGTTCGGCGAAGAGGGCCTGAAAATCCTCGACGGGCGTCTGCGCCTGCTTGGCACCAAGCCCCTCGATCCGCGTCAATCCCGTCATGGGGCGTAGGCCGTAGGGGTCAAGTTCGGCGGCCGCGATACCGAATGCCAGGAAACGGTCGACGTCGAGGGCGCCGGTAGCCCCACCCTTAACCCCGCGTCCCTGTCGGGCGACCGCCAACACCTGGCACTCCGCATGGATGAGCAAGGCGGGCGCCACTCGGCGCTCCTCCAGGGGGTGTTCGGGCAGCGTGGTGTACCGCTGGCGAAGTCCCACGTAGTCCAGGCCGGGAATACCGTTCAGGTGCTGCTTCCAGTCGATCTGCAGGGTAATGACACCGGGATTTGGCTGCTGACCCGTGCGTGCCGGCATGGCATACAACGTCACCTTCCCGTGGTAGGTGTTGGCGTTGTCGGTCCACTGCCGACGGGACAGTTCCATCACCAGCCTTGGCATCCGCTGGCCCGCTACGGTCTTTGTCCGGAATTTCACCACGTAGGACGTAGGCAACGCGCCAGCCTTGCTTCCGGCCACGAACGGGTCGGTCATCAGTTCCGCGCTGTTGGTGGAGGTGTCTCGCGACACGACCCGCCGCATCGGCCCACGCCCGGGGAACAGTTCCACGCCGTCTAGTGCCTGGGCCGCCAGGTCAGCCAGGTCGCGGTGACTGACCACCTCGCCCGGGCGCTTCGGGTCGAAGGTGATGTGAGCGAAGTCGAAAGGGCCCTCCCTCACCCAATCCAGCAGGCGGTGCCGGGTGTCGTCCTCCAGGTCGGTGATGTGGTTGACCCAGGTGGCCAGCGCCTGCCGGGCAGCCCGCCCGGCCTCCTGCGGGGAAGCGCTGCTGATTAGCAGCGGCAGGCGCGCCCTGGTCAGCTTCCACAGGTTCGTCTCCACCCGCAAGATATCGGGTACCCGGGTGCCCAGCAGCAGTCGCAGCATTGTGGTGGGCACCCGGCCCTGCTCGCTTCCCCGGGTCGCCTTGCGTCTCCTTTCGACCTCGTTCAGGAACTCCAGGAACTTGGGCTTGAAGGTGATGCCCGTCGCCTCGTATGTCTGTACGGCCGCCTGGTCCTGGGCAAACTCGAACATGGTGGGCAGACCGCCGTCCAGGCGTGCGGCCAGATCGGCGATTTTCTGCGCGGCTGACGGACCGATCCGG
The DNA here is from genome assembly GCF_030271215.1 of Deinococcus rhizophilus. Classification (GTDB taxonomy): domain Bacteria; phylum Deinococcota; class Deinococci; order Deinococcales; family Deinococcaceae; genus Deinococcus; species Deinococcus rhizophilus. Next base: position 2,885 of record NZ_JASNGB010000097.1, read on the forward strand.
GATTCAGGATCGAGTGGCCGGGCGGCGAAGACGGGTCGGGGGCGCTTGGCGCTGCTGCGGGCTGGAGCGGTCCTGGTCATCGGTCACGTCCTTTCGGGGGGCAGGGGATTTCAGTACTCGTCGAAGTAGTCTTCCTGGTCCGGCTGCCAGTCCTCCTGGCCCCAGGTACCACCCTCACCGTCGTCCAAGTCAGCAGGATCGGTCAGCAGGCCCCGGGTGTGCTGCAGGGCGGACGCCAGGCTGCCGTACAGCGCCTGCATCACCTCGCGCTCGTGCGGATCGCTCGCGTCGCAGCCTTCCTGCAGTAGCTGGACCATCCCGGCTAGGACGCTGGTGCGCGGCCGGTCGAGGCGCCCCTCGACGCTCTCCGGCGCCCATGCGGCATCGACGAAATGCACTTCGGCGTCCGCACCACCGCGGATGGCGCGCCCGATGGTCTGCCACACCGGAACGACCAAGTTCGCGGTAAAAGCGAGCAGGGCCTCCCTGGGAAGCTGGCTAACCTGTTGCGGCCGCTCCAGTAGCTTCTTGATGATGTGGTAGAGACGTGCGCGGTGCTGGCGGTGCCGCTCCACCGCCTCGCTGAGCGAGGCCCCTTCCAAGTCGGCCGCATCGAATTCCTCAGTGGCGCGGTTGACCAGGGAGTGGAGCAGGGTGGTGTCGCCGACGACCGGGTGCGGGCGCACCAGGAAATACATGACGCCGATGGCCGCCAAGTCGCGTTCCGGACTGTCCCCGCCGAGCACCATGTTCACGCCGCGCCCGATAGCCTGCATGGGAAACACCAGGAGCGACACGTTGTCCCGACGGGCGGCCCCTTCGATCTCCGCACGCAGCACCAGATCGCTCCGCCCGGATTGCCTGGCCCGGGCCAGCCCGACGCTGCGGGCGTGCAGGTCGGGATTCGCTTGCCGCAGGGTGTCCAGCACCTCGATTACCTGGTCGTAACTGTTGACGACCAGCGCAGCTTTGCGGGGCCGGCCCGGCGGGCTGATCCGCTCGGCGATGGTCGCCAGATCGCGTTCCAGCTGCGAACCCAGGGGATTGCCCGGGCTGCTGCGCCTGGCCAGCGCGTCAACGACCCTGCGCAGGTTCTCGCTGCGATGTTCCCCCGCCCCGCTGACGCGGATGGCCTGCCCGTTCTGGTCATGCTGCGGCGTAAAGTTGAGGCTGAGCTTCCCCTGACGGCCCTCTCGGATGGGGAGCAGCAGGTACCCGGGCGGGGTGGTGCTGTGGAAACTGCTGCTCTGCGGGAGGTAGGAGGTGGCGCTCGTAATCAGGACGCCCAGGCCGGCACGGCTGAGGCGTTCGGGGAGCAGACGAGTCACACGGTCCTGTACGATCATCTCCACCTGGTTGTCGTCATTGTCGCCCCGCAGGAAGCTGATCGCGGCGAAGTTGCCCAGCAGGCTGGCAGTGGAGTAGTCGCCCAGACCCTGCCCGGCCTGGTCGGGCAGGTATGTGTGCTTAAAGGCCTGGTCGACCCCGCCCGCCAGGGCTCGCATGAGGCGAACGTCCGATACCAGCAGCGTGATCAGCATCAGCAGATTGAGCATCCACTGGCTGCGCCCATCAGGTTCGAAGCCCAGCAGCAGTGCGATGGCCTGCTCAAGTTCGGTGAGGGCCTCTGTGCGGGCCTCGTCGGACGTCGGGTACGCCTCGAAAGCGCGGCGCATCATCCGCTGCGCGGTGCGAACGGTCTCGGAATCGATGCCCAGCAGGCCTGCCACATGGTCGGCCTGGGTGGGCGCACTGTCCCGGCGGAAGGCGACGTCGTACACGGTCGTGTCCCAGAGCTGCGCCAGCGGGGTCAGTGCATCGTGTGAAATGCGCAAACCGTGCAGCCGGATGAGGGAGTAGAAGACGGTGCGGGCATTCAACAGCTGCCCGGAGAATTCCACGGCTCGCGGGTCGCGGATAACCTCCACGAATTCACGCAGGTTGTCGTTCATCTGGTTGGCCGCCTTCAGGTACGTGCTGGTCGGCCCGTGGCGGCGCGTCTGCTGGTTGTAGGCCAGGCCCAGTTCCGCATTGGCCCCCTGCAGGCCATTACGGCCTAGGAAGGGAGTGCGGAGCAGCGACTGACCGTCGAGGTTGGCCTGAGCATCGTCGGCTTCATCGATAATCACCAAGTCCATGACTTCCGGCAGGAGCTCCGCGTAACTCAGGCGCCGGGCGGTCAGGTGCGCGGGAACGCGGGCGGTCGTGGACAGCACGTGCCCCAGCCATACCTTCGCCCCGACGAGCTGCACGTGGTTGTGGACGCGTCCGCAGCGAGAAAACAGCGGGCACAGGTGCCGGGCCTCGTCATCCTGGCCTCTGCGGGTAACGCGGGGAAGCATGACAACCTCGCAGGGCGGGGCCACGTCCGGCCTCCAGTCGTCCCAGACGTCCTCTTCTTCGCCAGTCGCGTAGGCCCGCAGGCTGCAGCCACGCGCGAAACGCTCCATCCCGGGGACAGTCAGGCCGAAGCCGCTGCCTTCAGGGTCGCCGGCGGCCACGACGCCAGCAATCCGGTCGGCGTGCCCTTCATGGGTGTCGTGACTCCGGCCGACCAGTAGGGCCACGTCGTCATCCGGGAGGTAATGGGTGAGCAGCTCAAGCTGCTGGCGAGCCACTTCGATGGCCGTGGTGAACACCGCCACGCGCTGATCCTGGCGGGCCATATGTACGCACAGAACGTTGATCAGGGTAGTCTTTCCCGCGCCCGGCAGTCCGATCAGGTGGTTCAGGCCGGCCAGCGAGAGGGAGTCACCGTCAACGAATCCGGTGTCCCCGCGGACACGCAGCTTCAGCTTACCGATCGTGCCTGCCCAGTCGCGGAAGGGGCGGCCGGCCAGCCGGTCCGCGTCGTCCATCCACGTTGCGGTCCTCTCTAGGTCGGCAAGGGGGAACTCCAGCGGTTTATCCGACTTGCGCGCCTGATGCATCGGCGCCACTGGCGGGACTTCCTCAGCGGGAATACGGAGACGCACGTCCGCCAGACCGGGATGCACAACGAGCGTCTGGTCGGGTGGCGCCGACATGAGACCGTGCAGGGGGGCGTCCGGCGGGGTGTTCAGTTCGGCCAGTTGCAGACCGAGGTTGACCTCATGCGTGGCTCTCCGACGGAAGCTGAGGTTCGCCGGGGTCAGGTCATAGGAGAGTTCGATCTCGTCCCGGGTGTCCGCCAGCTGGGCATTCATCATGGCGGCCCGGATGGATTCCTTGCTGAGCAGACGCGGCAGCAGTTCGAGTTGACGAAGGTGGCGCAGGGCCGCCCGCTGCCCGGACAGGACGGTCATGTCATCGACTGATTGGTACGCGCTGAGCAGGAGCGGCAGCGCCTCGAGTGAATCTTCCCCGACCTGCTCCATCAGCAGGCAGGCCCACTGGATCTCGCCGGCTCCCTTCCAGCTGCTCGTCATGCCCGGCCTCCCCTACCGAAGGTCCTCAGGACGTCCCCCTCAGTCATCACCTCAAGGTCAATGCCCAGCTCACTGAATTCCTCGCGCAGCTGATCGCGCCTGGCCTCGCCGTGGGCGGGCGTACCCCGGTCGGTCACGACCACAATGGCGCGCCTGTAACTAGCAAGGCCCCCGCGTGACTTCTGGAAATGCTTGGCCAAGGTGGTCATGCGGCGGTGGTCCTTCAGGTCAAGTCCCACCTCGTGATCTCCGCCGATGGCGATGTCTGCCTCATCCTCATGGGGGTAGAGATCTACGTCCTCGCGGACTTCCCGCAGGGCGTCAAACAGCTTCAGCTCGGCGCGGCCAGGGTTCACCCAGAAGTAGACCAGCTCGCGCCGAAGCGCCCACAAGTCGGCAGCAGACATGGGGTCGCTGAAGTCAGGTAAACTGTCCTGCACGCGGCAGAGTTCAGATGAGCAGTGGGGCGTGGGGCCTTGCTGGACCACGCTGTGGCAGCGGTCACAGCGCCGGACACTCTCCCCGCGGCCCCCCACGGGGCGGTACATCTCGCGCAGGAGTGGGCCCAGCACCGGCTCGACGGTGATGTCGTCCAGCTCGTCTGTCAATTTTTTCAGTTCGGCGTCTGTGGCGGCCGGGTGCTCGACGATGAAGCGGCGTAGCATCGTGTAGGCCCGAGCACGCCACTTCGCGTTGGTAACGCTGCCCAGGGTGGCGCGCAGCTTGTCATGCCACTCGTTCTCTCGAAAGTTATCGAGATCCCCTCCCTCCTGCGCCAGGTCGATGCATTCGGGGGTTGGAATGCGGTATTCCGGGTCGATCAGAACGAGGTCGTCCATGCCCGTGACCTCGGACAGCAGGGTGGCCGGTGCCCAGTCCTTGAGCGGCTTGCAGGCGTCAGCGACCAGCCGATGCAGGCTGTCGGCCACAGCCACCTGCCCTGAAGCGATCTGCAGGCGGGAAATTCGCGCCTGCGCACGCAGCAGTAATACAGGAGTAACGGTGCGGCCCTGCTCGTCTCGAGCGTCAAGGATCGCGCCCCTGCGGCTGTTGTTGTGTTGGCGCACCAGGCCTGCAGCCAACAGACGGAGCGTGTCCAGGGCATACGTGGAGTGTTCAGGCATGTTGCCTCAGAGGATATGTTACCGTGCGAACAATCCGCAAGATTTCTGTTAATGGCGAATTGAGGTACTCAGAGAGTGCGACACCGTACCCTCAGCAGCATGCTGCCCAACCACTGCGATCAGGCCCGTCCCCTCCAAAGCATTGACGTCCTAATCGGCGTTGGGTCGAACAAGACCTCCACCATTATCACTTTCGTAGACGCCGACCCACTTGCCAGCACCCGCAGCTTCGTGGCCAATCTCTCCACCACCTACCACCGCTACAAGCTCCGCACCTTCGCTGCTGATTTCGAGGGGCCTGAAGATCAACCCGCATACCAGGCCCTGAGACACACCCTGGGGGAGCTCCTGGAAGTCACGGCCGCCACCGCGGCCGCCGCCATCCAAGCCCCAGCGACCCTCCCCGCCTGGCTGATCCGTTACCAGAATCGACACCTCGACAGTTGCGTCAACGCTCTCCGTGAAGACAGGGCGCTGCCCCTCCCTTCCACAGTAGACGGTCCGCAAGAACGCACCTACGCCGAGCTGCTGGACGAAATGAGTGTCGGTCACCCGGAGCTGCGATCCGCACTGGAGGCCGGGGGGCGGCACATCTTCGAGGCCTATGCCGACACGGCATTAAGGGATGAGTACAATGCCCTGAAGCACGGCAACCGGGTCGCCACCAGCAACTTCCGCGCGCAGACGGATGGGGCAGAGTTCTCCTACGAACGCGCCTTGATCTTCCAGGCACTTCACCGGATCGACACACAGGGGAGCGCCGGTCACGTGCTGCAGTGGAGCATTCACCCGGTAGACCTACCCAGCCTGTACGCCCAGATTGACCTCTGCTTAAGGTGGCTGGACGTGCTGCATTGGACACTGCGATGGCTACATGATGTGGACGCCACCGCTCCCCACCCGGGGTACCCTTCCCTGGAAGACGTGAACAGGGTCTGGGATTCAGGGTCGCACGTCATGGTCTTGACCCAGCAGGTCACCTCCGGATCGCGCCTGCTCGATGACGGGCACCGGAGAACCGCCGTGCCGCTTAGCGCCGACCTTACCCTTCCGGACGGCGCCAAGCGCCGAGAACGGTAAGCGACCCCTATTTGGCTTGTGCAGCCGTCCCGGAGTTCCTGGCAATCCGGACGGTTATCGATCTTGGTCTAACGAAGCACTGTCCTCCTCATCCTGTGCTTCACCCTCGTAAGCATCGACCAGCTGATGCAGGATGCGCGTCGTTCTCGGGAACTGAGCGAGCAGAGGAACGGCGTGGTTCCTGAACGTTTCAGCCAAGGCCTGCTCCTGTTGGCCACCCTCGTAGGCCCGCTTGGTCACGATGCCACGACCGTTACGGACGGCAAGAACGATGAGGCGGTCGAGGCGATCAGAACCTCCCACCAATTAGGAATGATCTGCACAGTGGCGTCGTGGTGATTCTCAGTGACGATTAGGGTCATCTTGTCGAACACCATGCTGTAAGCGGCCACTTGTGCGGGCAGGCGCTTGAGCGTGTCTTTCTCACTTTTGACCTTATACCCCCTAATCACACCGTTCACGTGTGGTCACACTAATACGCCGTCGAGGCACCGGGACGTGGCCATATGAAAGGGGCTTCCTCAACCCAGCCCCCGTCTCGTTTGGTTGGTCATAAACAAACGCTTAGGTGACTGAGCCAGGGAAGTGATCTTCTCAGGGACTTGTCTAGATAGATTTCTGAAGGCACTTCTTCCTGGCACGGTCCAGATGGGAGGAGCCATCCATCCTTCCGGACGGCGTCCGCAGACGATCTGACTGTTCCTCATGGAAGCCGCTGGTCCAGCGCGACGTTCGAGGTCAGCTTGAAGAGGTTGTCTTAACTTGGCGCCCAGCGCAGGCCGTGGTGGGCCAGCCACGCCCAGAAGTGCACCCGCCTCAGCAAGTCGATTGCGACCAGGTCACCCGCGCCCGGGGTGTGGGGTGCAAATGGCGCTCAAGCTGACCGGGCAGGGGACGGCCGGAAGGAGCGGGAGGGAGGCTTGGAAAAGGAGGGGCGGTTCAAGAGGGCGAAGGCACACCGACTGGATGAGCTCCCTCACCTGGGCCGAGCATCCCCAAGACTCGCAGACGCCGTACAGGCAGCAGCTTTACCGGTCGGGCAGCGGAACGACCTCCCGCAGCCTGATTTCTGAATCGGTCTGTCCGAAGGCGCCCGTTCGGATCTCACCGGTGAACTCCACCGCCACGGTCCTGCGCCGGGCACGAACGTCGAGTACCCTGATGGCCGCGACGAGCCCCAGCTTCTGAAGGGAGTAGACGGCGAGCAGTTGCGCGAGTTGGGCCGTCTCCGCGGGACTTCCACGGCTGCGGGCCGCGAGAGCGACGACCCCCTGCTGAACATCGGTGGGAAGGGTCGTCCAGCCCGTGATTGGTGGCCGTCCCGTGAGCACTTGCCGGATAAGGTGTTCTGACTCCTGGGCTGGGACTCCGAAGTGAACCCCGGAGGATGCGTTTCGCGAGGGCCTCAGCTGGAGCGTGACCGTCGTTCTGCCTGCCCGGTCCGTCACCTCCTCGTAGTCCACGACCTGGACATCTCTTCCCGTCAGGTGCTCGGCGAAGGGAATCGTCGTCCACGACCCCTTCTTTTCACCGATGGTCCTCAGCCTGGCGAGCTGCTCCTGGGTCTTCGCCTTCACCTCCACCGTCAGGTCGTCGCCCCGCCTCACCTGGTGGGCGAAGTACACGTGGTCTTCGAGCAGCACGAGGTGACCGGTGGTGCGCTTGGGGGCGGGGCGAGATTTGGTCCTGGTCGGTCCCGCAGGACTGGTGCCCGGCGGCTGGCCCCGCCCCGCCCGGGCGGCCTTCAACTTGTCAATGACTTCACCAACGATCCTTGCGGCCCCCTGGCGTTTCTGCAGGTATCCGATGGTGTGGGGCATCCCGGGCAACTCCGTCTCGTCGATCCGGATCGGGATGATGTAACCGCCTCCCTGCTGCGCATCGCGGGCCTGGGCGCTCCTGCGCTCAACGCCAGGCCACACGTTCTCCTTGTACGCCCTCGAGACGAACATCAGACAGAGCTCCGACTCGCGGTAGAACACCTCGTGCAGGACATCTGGACCCGCCTCGCCCAGAAGGCGGGTTCTTGCCTCCTTGTTCTGATCAAAGAAGGTCGGGTAGCGCCTGCGTCTGAGGCCACGGTTCACGGCGGCCGCGAACTCCCGGTCCTCGCCAGCGAACGTCAGGCAGAAGGCGTACCGGTAGCTTCCGGCGCTCCTCTTCCGGATCTTGAGGCTGGAATGTTTTGGCGGTGGCGTTCCGCGCCCTGCCGTGCCGAGCAGCCTCTCGACGACCTGACCCCGCAGCCGCAACTGGGCCTGCACGTCCTTCAGCGTGGTGAACCTCATGTGGCCGAGCGCGCGGAACTCGGCAACCACCTTCGCCCCCTGGGGGGCCTGCCCCAGCAACTGCACCGCCCGGCGATTCCAGGTCTGGATGTCTGCCTTCAGCCTCTCGGCCCTGCCGGACTTGTCGAACCGCTCCGGCGTGCGGCGCCTCAACACCGGCTGGAGGCCCTCAAGATGCCGTGCAAGCTCGTCGCGCCAGGTCATCACACCACGTCCATGGCCAGGAGCAGCGTCACCGCGACCAGCAGGCCATAAAAAAGACCCAGCGTGCGGGAGAACATGGCCCTCGCCCAGGACCGCGCGTCGAGCGGCTGCAACTGGAAGTCGAAGGGCTCGGCACGGCCGAGTCTCAACGCCTCGAAACGGCGGCGGTACTCGTGCTCCCGCGCGAGGAAATAAGCGTTCAGCATCCAGAACATCAGGGTGGGTACGCCAGCCAGGGCCGCCAGCCGGGTCTGGCCCGTCGCACCAGCGAAGGTGAGCAGCCCGACCGTCAGGGTGACGGCCCAGCCCTTCAACAGAAAGCCGTGCCCGGAGAGACGGCTGATGATCCCCTGTAACAACTCCAGGGATTTCAATTGCTTTTCTGACATCTTTCAGTTTACGCGGCATAGTGCTGGTTCTCGTCCC
>NZ_JASNGB010000098.1 GCF_030271215.1 Deinococcus rhizophilus
CGCAGCAGCCCCAGCACCGCCGCATTCCCGGCCGCGCCCCGCTCCGCTTCTGTCGGCTGGCGGCTGGGGGCTGGACGCCCACCGCCCGACTCGCCGCGCACCACCGCCAGCACCTCCTCACCGTACTGTTCGAGCTTGCGCACGCCTACCCCGCTCACAGTGCCCAGCGTGTGCAGACTGCCGGGGCGCAGTTCGGCCACCGTCTTGAGGGTCGCGTCGGTGAAGATCACGTAGGGGGGCACGCCCTGTTCGCGGGCCTTCTGGAGTCGCCAGGCCCGCAGCGCCTCGAACAGGGGGCGGTCCTGCGCGTCCACCGGGGCGCGGCCGGGCCGGGCCGAGCGGTCCCGGGCCGGACGGGGCGCGAGAGTGTCCTCGCGCAGGTGCAGCGTCTCCTCGCCGCGCAGGAGCGGGCGCGCCTTTGCCGTCGCACTCAGCCCGTGGTGCTCGCCCGCCGCGAGGTAGCCCAGGCTGACGAGCTGGCGCAGCAGCCCGCGCCACGTCTTCTCGTCGTGCGCCTTTCCGACGCCGAAGGTGGGCAGCGTGTGGTGCCCCATCGCCCGGACCTTCTCGGTGTCGCGGCCCAGCAGCACGTCGGTGAGGTGAGCGGCCCCGAAGCGGTTCCCGGTGCGGATCGCCGCCGAGAGGGCCATCTGGGCCTCCCGCGTGGCGTCGCGCACGCGCGGCGGGGCGAGGCACACGTCGCAGTTGCCGCAGGGCTCCGGCAGCGTCTCCCCGAAGTACGAGAGCAGGACCTGACGGCGGCAGGTCGCGGCCTCGCAGTAGGTCAGCAGCGCGTCGAGCTTGGCGGCCTCCACCCGGCGCACGTCCTCGGGGGCCGCACTCTGGGCGAGCATCCGCCGGACATTCACCACGTCGGCCAGCCCGTAGACCATCCACGCGGTGCTCGGCAGCCCGTCGCGCCCGGCGCGGCCCGTCTCCTGGTAGTAGCCCTCCAGGCTCTTGGGGAGATCGAGGTGGGCGACGAAGCGCACGTTGGGCTTGTCGATGCCCATGCCGAAGGCCACGGTCGCCACCACGATCAGACCCTCCTCGTTCAGGAAGCGTTCCTGGGCCGTGTTGCGCTCGCGCGGCGAGAGGCCCGCGTGGTAGGCGACCGCGTCCAGGCCCTGCGCCTGGAGCCACTTCGCGGTCTCCTCCACCGACTTGCGGCTGAGGCAGTACACGATGCCCGCGTCGCCCGGATGCTCGCCCCGGATGAAGTCCAGGAGTTGCGATTTCGGCCCCTCCTTCGGGGCCACCCGGTACTGGATGTTGGGGCGGTCAAAGGACGAGATGAACTGCGGCGCCCCCTCCAGCCCCAGCACCCGCAGGATGTCCGCCCGCGTGCGGTCGTCGGCGGTGGCGGTCAGGGCGAGGCGGGGAATGTGGGGAAAGCGCCCAGGCAGGACGTGAAGTTGCCCGTACTCGGGCCGGAAGTCGTGCCCCCACTGCGAGACGCAGTGCGCCTCGTCGATGGCGAACAGGGCGACCGGGGCGCGTTCNGCCGGAAGTCGTGCCCCCACTGCGAGACGCAGTGCGCCTCGTCGATGGCGAACAGGGCGACCGGGGCGCGTTCGAGGAGATCCAGCGTGCGGGGCAGCAAGAGGCGCTCGGGGGCCACGTACAGCAGATCCAACTCGCCCGCGAGCAGCGCCGCCTCCACCTCCCGTACCCCCTCTGGGCTAAGGGTGGAGTTCAGGAAGGCCGCCCGCACGCCCAGCTGCCGCAGGGTATCCACCTGATCCTTCATCAGGGCGATCAGCGGCGAGACGACCACGCCGACGCCGGGCCGCAGCAGCGAGGGCACCTGGTAGCACAGGCTCTTGCCGCCGCCCGTGGGCATCAGCACCAGCGCGTCGCCCCCCCCGGCCACCGTCCGCACGATGTCGGCCTGCACGCCCCGGAAGGCGTCGTAGCCCCAGACGCGCTTGAGAATGTCCAGGGCCTGCGGGTCGGTGGTGGTCGGGGCGGCCGTCATCGGGGCCGATGATACCGGAGTACGCCGGGGACAGAATGCGGACCTGACCCTAGACTGGCCCCATGCCCGACCACCCGACCGAGGACCGCCTCTCCACCCTCCTTCAGGCCGAGGTCTACTGGACCGCCCGGGCCATGCAGGAACAGGGCAGCCGCTTCTACCGGGCGCTGGGCACGGCGCTGGAGGCCGCCGACCTGGGCAACCGCCGCCGGTTGTACGCGGCGTGGCCGGACGAGTTCTGGGACTTCTACCGGCGCGGCCTGCGCCTGCGCGAGGGGTCGGGCGAGGGCTGACCGATCAATCCGAAGGCGGCCTCGCGCAGCAGGGTTCGCAGGGCGGTGAGGGGACCGGACCGGGAGGCGCCGCGCACCCGCTCCTTCTTGGCGGCGAAGCGTGCCCGGTCCGCCGCGCTCGCTCCGGGGCTGGGTTGACCGATGGCTCCCAGAAACAGTTCCCGGAAGGCGGTCCAGAGGCTGTGCAGGGTGGCCCGCATATCCGGGATACGCCCCGGGGGTGCCCGGGGTTCCCCGCCCGCCGTAGACTGCCGCGCATGACTGCCGCCCCTCTCCCCCATCAGGCCCAGCCCACCCTGCTCGCCGTGTTCGCCCACCCCGACGACGAGGCCTTCAGCGTCGGCGGCACGCTGACCCACTACGCCCGCCGGGGGGTGCGGGTGGTCCTGGCCTGCGCCACCCGGGGAGAGGCGGGCAAGATCACGGTGCCGGGGATGACCGTGGACGACCTCGGGCAGCAGCGCGAGGCCGAGCTGCGCGAGGCGTGCCGCGTGCTGGAGATCGGGGAACCGGTCTTTCTGGACTACCACGACTCGGGCCGCTACGAGCGCACCCGCCATGACGACCCGCTGGCGCTGATGAACGTGAACCCGCTGGACGTGGAGGTGAAATTGCGGGCGCTGATCGAGCAGGTGCGCCCGCAGGTCGTCGTGACCTTCGACCCGCACGGCGGCTACGGGCACGTCGACCACCTCCAGATTCACCGGGCGACGACCGCCGCCTTTTTCAGCACCGGGCACCTTCCGGGGGGCGGGCCGCAGCGGCTGTACTACACCGCCATGTCCCACGAGGCTGCCGCCGGGATAGCCCGGATGGGGCAGGACCTCAACCCGCTGGTCTACGGCGTGTCGGCAGACACGGTCGCCGTCCGGCTGAACGTGGCTGCCTACGCCGAGAACAAGAAAGCGGCCCTCGCCGCCCACGGCACCCAGACCGGCGCCGAGAGCCTGCTGGGCCGCATGACCCCCGAGGAACGGGAGGCCCTCGAAACCCGCATGCTGGGCACCGAGGGCTTCAGCATCGGCGGCACGCGGACGCCGATCACCCGCTACCCGCTGCGGGGGCTGTTCGACGGGGTGACGGGGTGCGAGGAGGTGGAGGAGTCGGAGGCGGTGGCGCCGGGCGTGTAAGCCACCGGCAGGCTGCTCCTCCGTGCCACCCGCCCTACCCCAGCAGCCTTCCGACCGCGAAGCGCACCCGGCCCAGACTGGCGACCTCGTCGAAGGCGGTGAGCAGCACCCCGTCGCCGTGGGGGGTCAGCAGCACCGGGCCGTCCCCGAAGTCGAGCAGCAGGTCCTGCCACTCGCCCGTGCCCAGCGCGGCCCTCAGGCTGCCCACAACGGCGCGGGCGGGCGGCACGACGGTGATGTCGGCCCCCGCCCCCGCGCTGGTGACGACCTTGCCCGCCGCGTCGAGCAGGGCGACGTGCCGGACCCCGCGCACCTCCAGCAGTTCGGAGATCACGCGAACTCCGGACGTGGCAGATCGGTCAGCTCCAGCGCCAGCCGGGCGAGGAGTTGCTGCGCCGCGCGGGTGTCGGTGCCGCGCGTCTGCGCCACGCCGAGGATGAAGTCGCCGCTGGTCACCGCGACGACCTCCACGCGCTCGCTGGTAAAGGCCAGCCGGGTCACTTCCCCCGCCCCAAGACGGCGGCACACCCGGTCGAGACTGACGCGCAGGGCGGCGAGTTCGGCGGCCAGGCCGTCGCCACCCTCGCCCAGCAACTCGATCGGCAGCCCGTCGGGGCCGACCAGGGCAGCGGCCACCACGCCGGGCAGGGGGCGCAGGGACTCCAAGCGGGCACTCACAGCAGGGCCTCCAGGCGGTGGGCAGCGGCGCGGCCGTACAGCCGGGCCTGCCCCAGATTGCTGCGGGCGTCCAGCGCCAGCAGCAGGAAAAAGGCGGACGTGATGGGGTGCAGGTAGACGCTCAGGCGCTCGCCGCGCAGGTACAGCTCGCGTACGGAGCCGCCGCCCAGGGTGTCGCCGTAGGCCGCACCCGAGGCCCGCATCAGCCCCGCGTGCTCGGCGACCAGCAGATTGAGGTCCGCCTGCGCCGCCGCGTGGCCCTCGACCAGCAGACCGTCCAGCCCGCCGATGGCCGCCGCCCAGGCTCCGTCCACGTCCGCGACCAGTTGTGTGAGATGTGACAGCATCCCGGCGATCATAGGGGGCGAATCCACGCAAAATTCTCACAAGCGGGAGGGTGCCTGGGAGAAGCTCCCGTCCATGCCGCCCGGCCGCCCCTCTCCACCGCCCACCGTTCAGCCTGCCGCGTGTTTCTGGCGCTCCCCTGCGGTAGAATGCAGGCCATGAAGGGAAGGGAGCGCGTTACGCTCTGGACAGAATGTGATAGACTCATTCCATTCCCGGCGAGGTTGCCGGGCTTCCCCATCTCTCAAGCGGCGGCAGGCGGGACCTCCCGGATGGCCGCGCACCCGACTGGAGCCTCATGACCGGAATCCATCCCGTTGACATCACCGCAGAAGTCAAGACCAACTTCATCAACTACGCCATGAACGTGATCGTGGACCGGGCGCTGCCCGATGTCCGCGACGGCATGAAGCCGGTGCAGCGCCGGATCATGTACGCCATGCTGCTCGAGGGCCTCGTGTCCAACCACAAGCACGCCAAGAGTGCTTCGGTGGTCGGTGAGGTCATGAAGAAGTACCACCCCCACGGCGACTCGTCGATCTACGACGCGATGGTGCGGCTGGGGCAGTGGTGGAACATGCGCTACACGCTGGTAGACCCCCAGGGCAACTTCGGGTCTATCGACGGCGACCCGCCCGCCGCCATGCGCTACACCGAGGCCCGCATGACCAAGGTGGCCGAGGAGGTCCTGGCCGACCTCGAGAAGAACACCGTGGTCATGAAGCCCAACTACGACGAGACGACCGAGGAACCCTCGGTGCTCCCGTCGGCGGTGCCCAACCTGCTGATCAACGGCGCGACCGGCATCGCGGTGGGCATGGCGACCAATATCCCGCCGCACAACCTCACCGAGATCAGCAACGGGCTGCTGGCCCTGATCGACGACCCGGCCATCAGCCTCGACGAGATGATGACCCACGTGCAGGGGCCGGACTTCCCGACGGGCGGGCGCATCTCCCGGCAGGGCATCCGCGAGGCGTACGCGACCGGGCACTCGGGATTCAAGGTGCGCGGCAAGGCCCGCATCGACGAGAAGAACGGCCGCAACCAGATCGTGATTTCCGAGATTCCTTACCAGGTCAACAAGACCAACCTGATCCAGACCATCTCGGCGATGTACAAGGCGGGCAAGATTCCCGACATCTCGGCCCTGCGCGACGAGTCCGACCGCAAGGAACCCGTGCGGATTGTGATCGAACTCAAGCGCGGCGCGATTCCGACGCTGGTGCTCAACCAGCTGTACAAGTACACCCAGCTGCAGTCGACCTTCACGGTGATGAACCTCAGCATCGTGAATGGCGAGCCGCGCGTGCTGCCCCTGATCGACACCATGCGGGCCTTCCTCGACCACCGCCGCGAGGTGGTCACGAGGCGCACCGCCTACGAGCTGAAAAAGGCCGAGGAACGCGCCCATGTGCTGGAGGGGCTGGTCAAGGCCCTCGACCACATCGACGAGGTGATCGAGCGCATCCGGGCCAGCAACACGGCGGCCGAGGCGCGGGACACCCTGATGAGCCGCTTCGACCTGACCGAGATTCAGGCGCAGGCGATTCTGGACATGCGCCTGCAGCGGCTGGTTGGCCTGGAGCGCGAGAAGCTGATGGCCGAGTACGACGAGCTGCAAAAGACCATTGCCCGCCTGCAGTCCATCCTGGGCGACGAGAAGCTGCTGTGGCGCGAGATCAAGAAGGAGATCCGCGACATCCGTGACCGCTACGGCGACGAGCGGCGCAGCACGATCACCGACCTGGAAGACGACATCTCCAAGGAGGACCTGATCGCCGTCGAGGACATGGTGATCACCATGACGCGGGCGGGGTACCTCAAGCGCACCAACCTGACCGCCTACCGGGCGCAGGGGCGCGGCGGGCGCGGGGCCTCGGGCGGCAAGCTGCGCGAGGAGGACGTGAACACGGGCGTGTTCGTGGGCTCCACCCACGACTACATGCTGTTCTTCACCGACCAGGGCCGGGTCTTCCACGAGAAGATCTACGACCTGCCGGAAGCGGGCCGCGACGCCAAGGGCACCCACATCCGCAACCTCTTCCCCGCCCTGCGTGACGACGAGAACATCGCCTCGGTCCTGAGCGTGGGGGGCTTCAGCGAACCCGGCAGCTTCGTCTTTGCCACCCGCAAGGGCGTGGTCAAAAAGACCCTGATCACCGACTACGGCAACATCACCTCGGCGGGCCTGATCGCAATCAACCTCCAGCCCGGCGACGAGCTGATCGGCGTGCGGCTGCAGCGCGACGGCGACCATGTGGTGCTGGCGACCCGTGACGGGCAGGCGATGCGCTTCGCAGCGACCGAGGTCCGTGACACCGGCCGCGCCACCCAGGGCGTGATCGGCATCCGCCTGCGCGGCGACGACCGGGTGGTCAGCATGGCGCTGGTGCCCGGCGGCGACGAGGGCAGCGAGCTGCTGGCGATCAGCGAATGCGGCCTGGGCAAGCGCACCCCGGTGGCCGAGTACCCCAGCAAGGGGCGCGGCGGCCTCGGCGTGATCACTCTCGACGTGACCGACAAGACCGGCAAGCTCGTCGCCCTGACCCACGTGGCGGGCAACGAGGAACTGATGGTGCTGACCGAAAAGGGCACCGTGATCCGCACCCGCGTGGAGGAGGTCCGGGTCACCGGGCGCAACGCGCAGGGGGTCAAGGTGATCAACATCGGGGACAGGGACTGCGTGATCGACGCCTTCCCCATCCGCCGCGAGGACGCGCTCTAAGCTCCCGCCCCCTCACCCCTGCCCGGCTTCTGCGGAGGCCGGGTGTTTCTTTTCGGGAGGTCAGGCAGGATGAGGGGTCAGTGAGCCTGACCCACCTGTGATCAGGTGTGAAAACGCTGCCCTGGACGTGCACGATCAGCCTGGGTTGATCCGGCAAATCTGTGAGCTAAACCCTTTTTAAAGAAACAAAACTGTTTACAAAAACGTGACCGTGGGTTACACTGTGATCCATGCCGGGATGGTCCGGCGCCGCTTACGAACCTCACCGCCAGGAGGCGACCCCAATGACGCAGACCCACACCACCTCCCTGACCAAGACCTTCGTGGACACCGTCACCTACCGGCCCGGCGCCGTGATCCTCTACCCCGGCAAGAGCGACATGCTCTACCGCGTCGCGAGCGGCCTGGTGCGCGTGCACACCATGGACGACGACGGCAACGGCCTGACCCTGCGCTACGTCAAGCCCGGCGAGTACTTCGGCGAGGAAGCGCTGGCGGGTGTCAACCGCGCCTACTTCGCGGAGGCCGTGACCGACTCCACCGTGGACGTGATCAACCCCGCCCTGATGAGTGCGGAGGACAACCTGATCGTGACCACGCACCTCGTCAAGACGCTGGAGCGGGCCTACGAGAGCATCTACCGTCTGGTGGGCAAGCGGCTGCGGGCACGCATCGCGGGCGAGCTGCTGGAGCTCAAGGACACCGCCCTGGCGACCCAGCTCGACTCTGGCGAGACCATGATCTACGCCACCCACGACGAACTCGCCGCCGCCGTCGGCTCGGTGCGCGAGACCGTCACCAAGGTGGTGGGCGAACTCAGCCGCGAGGGCGTGATCAGCGCCGGGTACGGCAAGATCACCCTCAAGGACGAGCGGGCGCTGGCGACCATCTCCGCCGCCTGATCCCCCCTGCCCCGCAGCGCCATCCGGTTCACGCCGGGTGGCGTTTTTTGCGGTGTGTCGCCCCGTCCTGCCCAGGGGAATGGCGGCACGCTCCGGCCCGGCCTCCCCCGCTACACTCGGCAGCGATGAGCGAGCAGACCTTTTCCCCCTCCCTGGGCCGTCCGCTGCGGGTGGCCGTGATCGGCAGCGGTCCCAGCGGCATCTACGCCGCCGAGGCGCTGACCAAGCAGACGGCGATCCCGGTAGAAGTCGACGTGTTCGACCGCCTGCCCACCCCCTACGGACTGGTGCGCTACGGGGTGGCCCCCGACCACCTGACCATCAAGAGCGTGACCCGGGCCTTTGAAAAGGTGCTCTCGGACCCCCGCGTGCGCTTTCTGGGCAATGTGGAGTTCGGCCGCGACCTCACCCATGAGGAGGCGCGGGGCCTCTACGACGCCCTGGTCTACACCGTGGGCGCGAGCGCCGACCGCCGCCTGGGGATTCCCGGCGAGGACCTGCGGGGGTCGATGAGCGCGACCGAGTTTGTCGCCTGGTACAACGGCCACCCCGACGCGGCGGCCCGCGAGCTGGTGCTGAACGCGGGGGGCGTGGCGGTCGTGGGCGTGGGCAATGTGGCGCTGGACGTGAGCCGCATCCTGGTCAAGACGGTCGACGAACTGCGCGGGTCGGACATCGCCGGTCACGCGCTGGAGGTGCTGGAGCGCAGCGCCGTCCGCGACGTGTGGGTGCTGGGGCGCCGGGGCGCGGCGCAGGCCAAGTTCACGACCAAGGAACTGCGCGAGTTCGGCGAGCTGAGCGCCGCCGACCCCGTTGTCAAGCCCGCCGAGGTCCAGATCGACGAGGCGACCGAGGCGCTGATCACCGACAACGCTGTGAGGAAGAATCTGGAGGTGCTGCGCGACTTCGCCGTGCGGACGCCGGGGGGCAAGGAGCGGCGCATCCACCTGCGCTTTCTGGTCTCGCCGGTCGAGATTCTGGACGACGGCAGCGGGCAGGTGGCCGGCCTGAGGGTCGAGCGCAACGTGCTGGACGAGGCAGGAAACGCGGTCGGCACCGGCGAGTACGAGGTGCTTCCCGTGCAGATGGTGCTGCGCTCGGTGGGCTACAAGGGGGTCGCGTTGCCGGGCGTGCCCTTCGACGAGCGCCGGGGCGTGATTCCCAACGCGGAAGGCCGGGTGGAGGGGCGCCCCGGTGAGTACACCGCCGGATGGATCAAGCGTGGTCCCAGCGGCGTGATCGGCACCAACAAGAAGGACGCGGTGGACACGGTGGCCGGGCTGCTCGCGGACGCGGGGGCCGGGGCGCTGCCCGCCGCCGCGCAGCCAGGCCGGGAGGCCGTGGACGCCCTGCTGCGAGACAGGGGCGTGGACGTGTACACCTACCACGACTGGCAGGTGCTCGACGCCCACGAGCTGGCCCAGGGGGAGCAGCAGGGCCGCCCCCGGTCGAAGGTGGTGCACAAGCACGAGATGCTGACGCACCGCAAGGGCTGAGGCCGAGTCTTCCCGCGCCCCGCCCCTCCTGCCCAGTGGGAGGGGGTTTCGCCTGCCTGCCGGGGGTGAAGTACCATGCGGCCTGATGCTGCCGTCCGCCTCCCCTTCCCCTCCCCGCGTGGCGGTCGTGATTCCGGCGTACAACGAGGAAGAGACCGTGGCGACGGTGGTGCAGGCCGCGCTGGCCTTCAGCCCGGAAGTCGTCGTGGCGAGCGACGGCAGCGCCGACCTCACCGCCGAGGTCGCGCGGGCGGCGGGGGCGCGGGTGGTGGAGCTGCGCGAGAACCGGGGCAAGGGTCCGGCGCTCAAGGCGGCGCTGGAGGCCACCGGGGCCGAGTTCGTGGTCATGCTGGACGCTGACCTGCTGGGCCTGACGCGCGAGCATCTGGAGCAGCTGCTGGCCCCCGTGCTGGCGGGCGAGCTCGATATGGCCATTGGCGTCTTCGAGGGGGGCGGCAGTTTCGCGAGCGACTGGGGCAACCGGCTCACGCCCAACCTCAGCGGGCAGCGGGCCTGCCGCCGCGACTGGCTGCTCGCGGTGCCCCGGCTGGGCGAGGAGCGCTGGCCCGAGCCGCCCATCACCGACTGGCTGCGCGAGACGGGTGCCCGCTGGGACTACGTGGAGCTGGGGCAGGTCCGGCAGGTGCTCAAGGAAACCAAGCGCGGCTTCTGGAAGGGGGCGCGTGCCCGCACCCGCATGTACGCCGAGTTGCTGAGCTACCGCCGCCGCAGACGCCGGGGGTAGGGGGGAAGCGGCCCCCATGCTACGGTGACCCGCATGGCCGATTTCGCGTCCCCCACGTCCTCCCCTGTTCCCTTCGAGCGTGCGGCCATCGCGGGGGTGGGGCTGATCGGGGGCAGCGTGGCGCTGGGGCTGCGCGAGCGGCTGCTGGCCCGCCGGGTCGTCGGGTACGACGCCAGCATGGACGTGCTGCGCGAGGCTGAGGCGCTGGGGGTGGTGGACGAGGTGCAGGCCACGCCCGGCGAGTGGCTGCGCGGCTGCGATCTGGTGGTGCTGGCCGCACCGATGGGGGCGCTGGGGCCGCTGGCCCGCGAACTGGCCCCCTTCCTGTCGCCGGAGGCGCTGGTCATGGACGTGGGCAGCGTCAAGGCGGGGATCGCCGCCGAACTCGACGCGCTGGGCGTGCGCGGCTTCGTGCCGGGGCACCCGATGGCGGGCAGCGAGCGCGGCGGCGTCACGCACGCGCGGGCGGCGCTGCTGGAAAACGCGGTGTGGGTGCTCACGCCGACCGAGCACACCTCGCTGACGGCCCTGAGCCGCGCCCGGCAACTGGTAGAAGGGCTGGGGGCCGCCCCGGTGGTGATGCCGCCCGAGGCCCACGACAGCCTGGTGGCGACCGTGAGCCACCTCCCCTACCTCGTGAGCCTCGCGCTGACGCACCTCGTGGCGCGGGACGAGCGGCTGAGCCTGCTGGCGGCGGGGGGCTTCCGCGACCTCACGCGGGTGGCGAGCGGCGATCCCCGGATGAGCCGCGACATGGTGGTGGAAAACCGGGAGGCCCTGCGCGAAGCCCTGGCCCGCTTCCGCCGGGGGCTGGAGCGGCTGGAGGCCGACCTGGAGCGCCCCGGCGACCTGCTCGCCGCCGCCGCC
>NZ_JASNGB010000099.1 GCF_030271215.1 Deinococcus rhizophilus
GCGCTGCTGGCGCTGGGGGCCGCCTTCGCGCCGGGCCTGCGGGCGGACGGCGTGGCGCAGAGCGAACTTGTGCTGGGAGCGTCCGACGCCCGCGACGGGCAGCGGGCCCTGGCCCAGCATTTCCCCGGCGGCTCCGGCAACCCGGCCTATGTGCTCACCGGTCAGGAGCGGCTGGAGGAGGTCGCCGCGACCCTGCTGGCGCAGGAGGGCGTGGCGTCGGTCTCGGTGCTCAGCGAGGACTCGCCCTCGGGGTCGGCCCCGGTGACGGGGGACGGCATCCAGGCGTTCGGACCTCCCGGTACTCCGGCTCCGGCGCCGACCGTGCGGGACGGTGAGGTGCTCCTCCAGGCCACCCTGGACGACCCCGCCGACAGCCCGGGGGCCGAGGCGACCGTGCGGGCGCTGCGGGAGCGGCTCTCCGGCGAGGCCCTGATCGGCGGCAGCACCGCCGTCGCCATCGACACCACCGACACCTCCATCCGCGACCGCACCCTGATCATTCCGCTGATCCTGGCCGTGATCTTCGTGATTCTGGTGGCGCTGCTGCGGAGCGTGCTGATGCCCGCCCTGCTGATGGCGACCACGGTGCTGTCCTTTGCCACGGCGCTGGGGGTCTCGGCGCTGGTGTTCAATGGCCTGCTGGACCTGCCGGGCGCCGACCCCTCGGTGCCGCTGTACGGCTTCGTCTTTCTCGTGGCGCTGGGCATCGACTACAACATCTTCCTGATGACCCGGGTGCGCGAGGAAGCCCTGCACCACGGCACCCGGCCCGGCATCCTGCGGGGGCTGGCGGTGACCGGGGGCGTGATCACGTCGGCGGGACTGGTGCTGGCGGCGACCTTCGCGGCGCTGGCCGTCATCCCGATCCTGTTTCTGCTNGGGGCTGGCGGTGACCGGGGGCGTGATCACGTCGGCGGGACTGGTGCTGGCGGCGACCTTCGCGGCGCTGGCCGTCATCCCGATCCTGTTTCTGCTGCAGCTCGCCTTTATCGTGGCGTTCGGGGTGCTGCTGGACACCTTCCTGGTCCGCACGGTGCTGGTGCCCGCGCTCGCCTATGACCTGGGGCCGCGCTCGTGGTGGCCGGTGCGCCTGAAGGCGGACGGGGGGGGCGCGCCCGAAACGACCTGAACCGTGCCCCGCAGACTTTGACCCTCTCCCCTCGTGGGACCCGCGAAGCTGCTTGCAGAGAGGGCCTCGCGAGGCAAGGGGGGAGGGGGCGCGTGACCATCCCAGGCGCGCCTTCAAAGCCGACGCCCTCACCCGGTCCGGCAGAGAGAATCTCCCAGGACCATTCCCCTATCCTGGACCCGTGATCGACCTCGTGGCCCGCAAGACCCCGCCGTCCGGCCTGCGCCCCGCCCTGCGCTCCGCGTTGGGGGCGGCGATGCGGCACTTCGGGGTGGAGGACCGCGAGGTGACGGTCGTGCTGGTCGGCGACCGCACCATCCGGGCGCTCAAGCGCGAACACTGGGGCGAGGACGCCCCCACCGACGTGCTGAGCTTCCCCGCCTGGGAACCCGGCGACCCCTTCATGCCGCCGCATCTGGGCGACATCATCATCAGCCTCGACACGGCGGCGCGGCAGGCCGGGGCGCGGGGCCACAGCCTCACCCGCGAGGTCGCCCTGCTCGCCAGCCACGGCCTGACCCACCTCGTCGGCTTTGATCACCCCCACGCCGAGGGCCTGGGCTTCGAGGAGGGCGCGACCGGCGAGGAATGGCAGGTCTTTCACGCGGCCTGGGACGCGGCGAGAGCGGCGCTGCCGCCCGGAGCCCTGACCCCTGAAGCCCTGGACCCTGAAGCCTCGGCCCCCGAAGCCTGACGTGAGGTCGGACGGCTCGGCCCTGAGCCCCCGCCGCTGGTGGCGCTCGGCGGGCTTTGCCTGGGCCGGGCTGCGGCACGCCTACCGCACCCAGGCCAATTTCCGCATCGAGGTCTGGGCGGGGGGGCTGGCGCTGGGGCTGGCGCTGGCGCTGGACGTGCCGCCCGCCCCCATCCTGCTGGCCTGCGGGCTGGTCCTGAGCGTGGAGCTGCTGAACACGGCGCTGGAGGCGGTGGTGGACCTCGTCTCGCCCGAGTGGCACCCGCTGGCGAAGGTGGCGAAGGACGCCTCGGCGGGAGCGGTGCTGGTCGCCAGTCTGGGGGCGCTGGGAGTCGGTCTGGCCGTGCTGGGGCCACCGCTGTGGCGCTTGCTGAGCGGCTGACAGGCCCAGCTCCGGGGGGGGCGCTGGGGGACCAGGGCAACCGCACAGTCCGGCTCTGGAAGTACGCGTCCCGCTTCACCCCTCAGTGAGCTTCGCTGACAGCTCTCCTCAAAAGGGCGCCAGTACAGCATCTGCCCTCCAGGAACCCGTTCTCCTGCCCCTCCCTGCGACCCTGCGGTTGCTCTGCCTGGGGAACAGACTTTCGCGGGCCGTGGGCCTGGCCTGTGGTAAACTGCCCGCAGCTATGGAGCCTCCCAGTTCTGGCTCTGCCCTGACGCCCGGTCAAGACCGCCTGCGGGCGGCATTTTTACTGTGGCTCCCCCGACCGGCAACCGACGCGCCGCCCGTGACCTCCTGTTCGGCAGGGGTGCGGGCGGGCGGGCAGCATGTGCCACGCGGCATGCCGGGGCGCAAATGGAGTGCGCCCATCCATGAATGACATTCTCGGTATCGTCGCGCTGTTTGTTCTGGTCCTGCTCAACGGCTTTTTCGTCGCGGCAGAGTTCGCGCTCGTCAGCGTGCGGCGCACCCGCATCGACCAGCTGGCCGAGGAGGGCAACACGGCCGCCCGCGCGACCCAGGGCGCCCTGAAAAACCTCGACCTGTACATCGCGGCCACCCAGCTCGGCATCACGATGGCCTCGCTGAGCATCGGGTTCGTGGCCGAGCCTGCCATCGAGCACCTGATTCACCCGCTGCTGGGCGACACCACCCTCAGCGAGGGCCAGATCACGGCGATCTCGTTCGGCCTCGCCTTTGCGATCAGCACCATCTTGCACATCGTGTTCGGGGAGCTGGCGCCCAAGTCGTGGGCGCTGCAGCGCTCCGAGCAGGTGTCGCTGCTGGTCACGCGGCCCCTGCTGATCTTCACAGCGGTGTTCAAGTGGGCCATCGTGGGCCTGAACGCGATGGGCAACGGCGTGGTGCGGATGTTCGGCCTGCGCGGGGTCGCCGGGCACCACGCGGCCTACTCGGAAGAGGAAATCCGCATGATCGTGGGCGCGTCGAGTCAGGAGGGGGTGCTGGAGGACGACGAGAAGGAACTCGTCTACAACGTCTTCGACCTCTCGGACACCACCGTGCGCGAGATCATGACCCCGCGCATCGACATGGTGGTGGTGGACGGCTCGACCCCGCTGCGCCAGTTGCTCGACCTCAACGCCGTCCACGGCTATTCGCGGGTCCCGGTGTATCAGGACACCGCCGACAACACGGTGGGGATCGTGCACACCGGCGACCTGCTCGCACACCTGCACGAACTCGACACCGTGCGGATCGCCGACGTGATGCGCCCCGTCTTTTTCGTGCCCGAGGGCATGAAGATCAAGGACCTCCTGACCAAGATGCGCGAGAAGAAGTCGCACATGAGCATCGTGGTCGATGAGTTCGGCGGCACCTCGGGCCTGGTCACGCTGGAAGACGCCCTCGAGGAGATCGTGGGCGAGATCTACGACGAGACCGACGAGGAGGAGCTGCCGCTGATCGAGGTGCTGGGCGAGGGCCGCTACCTGATGGACGCCAGCCTGACCGTGGGCGAGGTCGAGGAGCGGCTGGGCGCCAATCTGGAGGACGGCGACGGCGAGTACGATACCCTGTCGGGGTTCATGACCAACCATTTCGGCGATATCCCTGAGCCCGGCCAGAACTTCGTGCACGGCGGCTGGATGTTCACGGTCGAGGAGGCCGACCAGCGCCGCGTGACCCGCGTCCACGTGGAACGCGCCCCCGAGACGATGGTGTTCGAGACCTACGAGGAGTCCGCCCGTGACACCTGAGCCCGTGACACCTGAGCCCGTCACACCTGAGCCCGTCACGCCTGACCCTCAGCT
Organism: Deinococcus rhizophilus; assembly: GCF_030271215.1. Classification (GTDB taxonomy): domain Bacteria; phylum Deinococcota; class Deinococci; order Deinococcales; family Deinococcaceae; genus Deinococcus; species Deinococcus rhizophilus. The sequence goes on from NZ_JASNGB010000099.1 coordinate 4,035, forward strand.
GCTGGAGGGTGCCAGGGCCGCCTTCCGGCAGGCGTACGCCCCCTACAGCCGGTTCCGGGTGGGCGCGGCCCTGCGGACCCCGGACGGGCGGGTGTTTTTCGGCGCCAACGTGGAAAACGCCTCCTACGGGCTGGCCCGCTGCGCCGAGCAGTCGGCGGTGCAGGCGATGGCGACCGCTGGGGCCCGCGAGTTCACCGACCTGGTGGTGTACTCGGAGGCCAGCCCGCCCGCGAGTCCCTGCGGGGCCTGCCGCCAGATTCTCTTCGAGTTCGCGCCCGATGCCCGGGTGGTCTGCGTGAACCATCAGGGCGACGTGGTCAGCGGGATGGTCCGCGACTTCCTGCCCCACGGCTTCCGGCTGGAGCACAGAGACGACGGCCATGAGGTGGAAACGGAGTAGCACGGGTTCAACGAGATCAAGGGGCGGAGCAGTCCGCCTCTTTTTTGCCCTCGGGCCACGTGGTCACGTCCAGTCGACGGAGGGTGGGGAGGGCGTAGCGGGTGGCCGAGACGCTGCGGCCCAGTCGCTGGCTGTTCCTGCCGTACCACTGGTCTTGCGTCTGGACGCAGAGGTCGCGGCCCTGCAGGGTCAGCCCGGTGATCTGCGACGTGTGTGGAAGTGACGTGGTGATGGGCGCCGGTGCGGGGAGAACTGTCCGCACCCCACCCGTCAGATTCCACAGCCGGACGGTGTTGACCCCCGCACCGATCAGGTACTGGCCGTCCCGTGTCCACAGCAGGCGCCGCACGTCGCTGTTCTTCAGCCGTTGCGTGGGCTGGCTGGGCCGCGCCAGGACGACCTGGCAGCCGTCATACTTGCCGATCTCCCAGCAGAAACGCACGGCAGCAGCGTCCCCACGCGGGGACATCAGCGTCTGCTGATGCGTCCAGGGATACTCGGCATTCTGCGCGGAGTTCTCCGGACCGCTGAGCGTGACGGGCGCGGCCTCTGGAAAGGTGATCTCCACTCGCGGCGTGATGGGAACGGGAAGACCGGGCAGGGCGGCGGCCACCAGCAGCGCGAACATGTCCCAGTCTACGCCGCCGTCCTGACAACGCCGAGCGGGGAGAACCCCTCCCCGGCTCTCCCCCACTCGGCGGTCATGACGTGTCTATCGCTGCTCTGGATCAGTCGTGCGCCCCCACGAACTGCTCGGCTTCCGTGCTGCCCGCGAGCGCCGTCGTGCTGCTCTGCCCGCCGCCCGCCGCCGTCGCCACGAGATCGAAGTACCCGGTGCCGACCTCGCGCTGGTGCTTGACGGCTGTGAAGCCCCGCTCCTGGGCGGCGAACTCGCGTTCCTGAAGCTCGACGAAGGCGCTCATCTGCCGCCGGGCGTAGCCGTGGGCGAGGTCGAACATGCCCATGTTGAGCGAGTGGAAGCCCGCCAGGGTGATGAACTGGAACTTGTACCCCATCCGCCCCAGCTCGACCTGAAAGCGGGCGATGGTCTCGTCGTCGAGGTTCTTGCGCCAGTTGAAGCTGGGCGAGCAGTTGTAGGCGAGCAGCTTGCCGGGGAACTGCGCATGGATGGCCTCCGCAAAGCGCCGGGCGTCCTCCAGATTGGGCACCGAGGTCTCGCACCAGATCACGTCGGCGTAGGGGGCGTAGGCCAGGGCGCGTGAAATGGCCTGTTCGATGCCGGGGCGGACGTAGTAGAAGCCCTCGGGGGTGCGCTCGCCGGTCGTGAAGGGCCGGTCGTTCTCGTCCACGTCGCTGGTGAGCAGGTTGGCGGCGTCGGCGTCGGTGCGGGCGATCAGCACGGTGGGCACCCCGCACACGTCGGCGGCGAGGCGGGCCGCGTTCAGCGTGCGGATGAACTGCGAGGTGGGCACCAGCACCTTGCCTCCCAGGTGGCCGCACTTCTTCTCGGAGGCGAGCTGGTCCTCGAAGTGAACGCCCGCCGCGCCCGCCTCGATCATCGCCTTCATCAGCTCGAAGGCGTTCAGGGGGCCGCCGAAGCCTGCCTCCGCGTCGGCCACGATGGGCGCGAAGTAGTCCACGTCGCTGCCCCCCTCGGCGTGCTGAATCTGGTCGGCGCGGCGCAGGGTGTTGTTGATACGCCGCACCACGTCGGGCACGCTGGAGACGGGGTAGAGGCTCTGGTCGGGGTACATCTGCCCGGCGTTGTTCGCATCGGCGGCCACCTGCCAGCCCGAGAGGTAGATCGCCTTCAGGCCCGCCTTGACCTGCTGCATCGCCTGGTTGCCGGTCAGGGCCCCCAGCGCGTTCACGAAGGGTTCTTCCTTCATCAGCCGCCACAGCTTCTGAGCGCCGTGCTTGGCGAGCGTGTACTCGATGGGGAGGCTGCCGCGCAGCCGCACCACGTCGGCGGCGGAGTAGTTGCGGCGGATGCCCTGCCAGCGCTCCTCGGTCTTCCAGGTCTTTTCCAGGATCTCGGCGTGGGTGCGTGGGCTGTGCAGGTTGGAGTCGCGGGTCATGGTGGTCTCCTCGGGGTGTGAGAGGGCGGCCCTCGCCCGGTGGGACGAAGTTGCTGGCGGCTGGTCGCTGGAAGCGGGCGTCCTACTGGAGGCGTTGATACCCAGGCAGGGTCAGGAACTCCTCGAAGGTCTCGGCGGTGACGAGGGCGCTGAGCAGCTCGGCGGCCTCCCCGAAGCGGGCGGCGCGTTCCGGCTGCTCGCGGCCGAGGCGGTCACGGTGGGCGGCGATGAGTCGAGTCAGGCCCTCGGGGGTGATCGGGGTGCCGTCCTCGGTGCGCTGGCCGTGATGCGCCCACTGCCACAGCTGGGCACGGGAGATCTCGGCGGTGGCGGCGTCCTCCATCAGGTGGTGGATGGGCACTGCGCCCCGCCCCGAAAGCCACGCGGCGATGTACTGGAGGCTCACATCCACGTTGAGATTCACGCCCGCAGCCGTGATGGTGCCCTCGGGGGGCGTGAGCAGGTCTGCGGGGCTGACCTCGAAGTCCATCTGTTTGCCGGACCCGATCTGGTTCGGCCCCGGCATCAGGCGGTCGAAGACCTCGCCAGCAAGGGCCACCATCCCGGGGTGCGCGACCCAGGTGCCGTCGTGGCCGTCGCCCGCCTCGCGCTCCTTGTCGGCGCGGACCTGGGCGAAGGCGCGGTCGTTGGCAGCCTCGTCGCCCTTCACCGGGATAAAGGCGCTCATGCCCCCGATGGCCGGAGCGCCCCGGCGGTGGCAGGTCCGGATGGCGAGGCGGGAGTAGTTCCGCATCATCGGGGTGGTCATGGTGACCTGGGCGCGGTCGGGAAGGATGCGGTCGTCATGGGCGCGGAACTTCTTGATGTACGAGAAGATGTAGTCCCAGCGTCCGCAGTTCAGGCCCGCCGAGTGCTCGCGCAGTTCGTAGAGAATCTCGTCCATCTCGAAGGCGGCCAGGATCGTCTCGATCAGCACGGTGGCCCGGATGGTCCCGCGCGGCGCCCCCAGGGTGTCTTCGGTGTACGTGAACAGGTCGTTCCACCAGCGGGCTTCGAGGTGCGATTCGAGCTTGGGAAGGTAGAAGTAGGTGCCCACGCCCTGCCGCTGACGCTCGTGCAGGTTGTGGTAGGCGTACAGGCCGAAATCGAACAGGCTGCCGGAGAGGGGCTGCCCCGCCAGCTGCGCGTGCTTCTCCTCCAGATGCAGCCCGCGCGGGCGCACCAGCAGGGTCGCCGTCGTGTCGTTCAGGCGGTAGCGTTTGCCGCCCGCCTCCAGCGCGATGGTGCGGCGCACCGCGTCCATCAGGTTGACCTGCCCATCCAGACCGTTGTCCCAGGTGGGGCTGCTCGCGTCCTCGAAGTCGGCCATGAACATCCGGGCGCCGCTGTTCAGGGCGTTGATCACCATCTTGCGGTCCACCGGGCCGGTGATCTCTACCCGGCGGTCCTGAAGGTCGGCGGGCAGCGGGCTGACCCTCCAGTCGGCCGCGCGAATGTGGGCGGTCTCGGGCAGGAAGTCGGGCCACTCGCCCGCGTCGAGCCGCCGCTGGCGCTCCTGCCGTGCGGCCAGCAGCTCGCGGCGTCGGGCGTCAAAGCGGGTGTGCAGCTCCTCCAGAAAGGCCAGCGCTCCCGGCGTGAGCACGCGTCCGGCCTGCGGATGTGCCCCGTGCGTGATGGACGTGTGGATCGTTTGCGTCATCGGGCCATGCCTCCTCGTGCGGTAATGGGGGCATTGTGGGCCGCGTCGCCCGGCGTGGGGGGTGGTGTACCCTGGCGGCGCGGAAGTACACCACGTCGGGATGTACACCACCCTGGGTCAGGGGCCAGAGGCGGCAGGCCCCCCCAGCCACATCTCCAGTTCTCGCTCGAACTCCGCGTGGCGGTCGTGGTGGTACAGCAGGCCATGAAAGCCCGCCGCCCGCGCCGCCGCGACATTTTCCTCCACGTCGTCCACGAAGGCGGTCTGCGAGGGGGGCACCCCCATCGCCCCGGCGAGGGCGGCGAAGGCGGCCGGGTGGGGCTTTTTCTGCCGCAGCTCGTTGCTGAAGACCAGGGCGCCGAAGCGGGCGAAGCGGGGATCGCGCCGCAGGTGGTCGCTGACGACCGGGTAGTTGTTGCTCAGCAGCCCTGCCCGCACCCCCGCCGGAAGGCGGGCCAGCGTGGTGTACATCGCCGGGTTGTCGTGGATGCTCCCCAGGTACAGCGCCTCGAACTCGGGGTAGGGCAGGGTGAGGCCCGTCTCGGCGGCCAGCACGTCCCAGAACTGCGGGAGGGTCCACGCCCCGACCTCCAACTCGTGCACGTGCCGGAAGTAGCTCTCGCGCACGCGCTCCACGGGCACGCCGCCCCGCTCGGCGAGGCGGGCGGTCGAGCGGCCGTCGAAGGTGCCGAGGGTAAAGACGCCGCCCCAGTCGAAGGCGACGTGACGGTCGGCGGGAGCAGGCGGGAGGGTCATGCGGGCATTGTGGCGCAGGAGGCGCGGAGGGCGGCCGATCAAGCCCGGCACAAGGCCCCCGGCCTCCGGGTTCAGACGCCCCACCTATACTCGCTCCCATGACCGGCATGAACGACACCACCCCCTCCTATCCGCAGGCTGTGCAGGCCGTGGCCGAACATCTGCAGGCGCACCCCGGCCCCACCGTCATCCTCTCGCACGAGAATCCCGATGGGGACGCGCTGGGCAGCGTGCTGGGCCTGACCCGGGCGCTGCGGGCGCTGGGCCGCGAGGTGATCGCCGTGATGGAGGTGCCGCGTTACCTGCGCTTTCTGGTGCAGGAGGATGAGATCGTCCCGGCGCTCGCGGAGTGGCCGCAGGGGGCGCTCGCCGCCGTGCTGGACGTGGACAACAACGACCCCACGCGGGTGGCGGGGGCCGACCTGACCACCTTCAGCGGCCGGGTCGTGAACATCGACCACCACGGCACCAACCGCCGTCAGGCCGACGCCCTGCTCGTCGACCCCAGCCTGCCCGCCGCCGCGATGATGGTGGCCGATGTGGTGGACGCGCTGGGGGTTCCCTGGACCGAGCAGATCGCCACCCCGCTGATGCTGGGGCTGAACACCGACACCGGGTCCTTTCGCTACGACAGCGTGACTCCCCGGACCTTCAAGGCGGCGGCGCGGCTGCTGTCGCACGGGGCGCGGCTGGGGTGGATCAACGACAACCTCAACCAGAATCCGCGCTCGTACTACCTGCTGCTGCGCGAGGTGCTGAGCACCATGGAATTCCTGCACGGCGGCCGGGTGGTCCTGGCCCGCGTGGACGACGCGATGCTGGCGCGGGCGGGCTCGACCTGGGAGGACGTGGAGTCCTACGTGAACCTGCTGCGCGGTGCCGAGGGCTCGGTCCTCGCCGTGATGGTCAAGGATTACGGCGAACGGGTCAAGCTGTCGTTCAGGTCGCGCGGGGGGGTCAGCGCCCAGAACATCGCCGTGGCACTGGGCGGGGGCGGGCATGTCCCGGCGGCGGGCGCGACCCTGACCGGGCCGTATGCGGCGGCCCGCGAGCGGCTCGACACGGCGGTCGCGGCGGAACTTCAGCGGGCGGGCCTGAGCGGCTGACCACCAGGGGCCAACGGCGAAAGCCGCCCGGCGACGATGCTCCGGGCGGCTTTCGCCCTTTCGGTTCCCTATACGGACTGCCGTCCAATGCCTTGCCTGCCGGGACACCCCCGCAAGGAACGCCATCTCCCGGGACCCGCCCTTTCTCCTGCTCGCCTCCGCTCGGACGTGAATCACTTTGAATCACTTCGTAGCCGATTCCAGCGGAGTCCGGATTACGGCTCCTCCAGCACCGCCTTCAGCCCCGCCCCGATCCACGCGAAGGCGCGGTTGGTGTTCGGCATGGTGTAGGTCTCATCGGCCCCGTGCTGCATGAAGGCATAGACAACGTGGCGCCCATCGGTGGTGCGGAGGTAGCCGCTGTAGGTCAGCAGGCGCCAGCCGTTGCCCCCCTTGCCCGCGAAAGCGGCCACCTTGCCAGCGACCTCCGGGGGCAGGGCCGAGCGCCCGTACCCCATCGCCGCGACCTCGCGCTGCCACGCGAGGCTGTCCGGCGAGAGACCGGGGCGCAGGTACTGGTGCGCCAGCAGCGTGGCGAACTCGTGGGGGGTGCTGAGGTTGTGCACCCGCAGGTCGGCGGCCGGGTCGGGCGCGGCGTCGAAGTAGGTGTTCAGCCGGTTCTGGAGGACATCGGCCCGCAGGCGCTGGGCGTCGGCGTCGATGGCGGCGGCGAGCCGTGCCCGTTTCAAACCCGTGGCCTTGTTCCAGTCCGCCGCCGCGAGAAAGGCGGGAGAAGAGCCGGTCTGCGCCGTCCACCACGCCTTGGTGGGCAGGATCAACCGGGTGCGGCACAGGCCGAGGTCGTCCGCGAGGGCCTGCACCGTCCCCAGCCCCACCCGGCGGTGCAGCAGGTCGGTGGCGGTGTTGTCGCTGTGGCGGATCATCCGCTCGGTGAGGTCACGGACATTGCTGCCGTCATAGGGGTAGTCGCCGAGGCTCTGGCTGGCCTGGGTCACGTCGAAGCGCTCGCCCGGCGCGAGCCGTCCGGCGTCCACCTCGCGCAGCGCCGCCCACAGCACCGCTTGCTTGTAGGTGCTGGCGAGGGGAAAGACGCCGTCGGCCTCCTGCGCGACGGCCCGCACCGGGCGCAGGGTGGCCGGGTCGATCTGGGCCACCCACAGCCCCAGCCGACCGCTGAGG